>JAOPWT010000092.1 GCA_025965555.1 Mycobacterium sp. | reverse complement strand
GGGCGGGTACTCCGTAAACGTCGCGAGGAACTCTCCGACGATGGTCATGGCGGGCACCATCGTCCACAGCTTCTCGCCCCACCAGCGGCCATAGAGCATGCCTTCAGTCTGGTAGCGCTCCCACGGATCCTGGCGCAGGTTGACCGTGTGCGGCGTACCCGCTGGCGAGCAACATATTTGAGCCGTGGGTGGGGCTATCCGCGGCCGAGTTGGATGGCTTTCACAACGAGCAGCACGGCGCCGATGATGAGGTAGCCGCGTAGGGCGAGCATGCCGAGTCGAGTGCCGGTTGACCATGTCACGGGCTGCAACAGCGTCAACGGAGGCATCCGCCAGGTGCTGCGGTCGACTGCTGCCCGCGCCTGCGCGATGGGTTCGGGGCCGACGGGTGTCGGTCGCCGACGGGACAACCATCGCAGCATGACGCTCGCGGCGGCGGCGAGTACGACCATGGCCACGGCGAGGTAGCCGGCGACCGCGACGACGTCGATGTTGGGGAACAAGGTGGTGGCCATCAGGATCCCGGACAACAGCAGCAGCACACCGACGATGAGGCCTGCGAGCGCGTTGAGCCAGGGCCGGTTCACCCACGGGCCCAACACTTCTGGGTCGTTGCATAACAGCAGCAGAAACACGCTCGCGCTGGGTAGCAGCAGCCCTGCCAGTGCCTGCACGGCGGTGGTGATCAACCCGAGCGGCGCGCCGGGGATGAGCACGATCGCCGCCGCGGCCGCCACCATCGCGGAGTAGGACAGGTAGAACTGTTTGGCATCGCCGAAGCTGCGGTGCAGCGAATGTTTGAGCCCGAACACGTCCCCGAAGGCATAGCTGGTGGCCAGGGTGACCGCTGCGGCGCCGACGATCGAGGCGTCGAGCAGCACGATCGCGAACAGCGACCCGAGGATGCCGCTGTGTTCACCGAGCAGGTGGGCGATGGCGCCGGCGTCGGTGAAACCCCCGGATGTGCTGGTGGAGCGGGCGGCCCAGTCGCCGGTCATCACGATCGCCGCGGCACCGGCTACGACGACGACCGCACCCAGGACGGTGTCGGCGCGTTCGTAGCCGATGAAGCGGGGCGTGATGCGTTTGTCGACGATGTTGGACTGCTGGAAGAACAGCTGCCAGGGGGCCACCGTGGTGCCGACGATGGCGATGATCAATAGCACCGCACCCGAGGTGATCCCGCCGGCCACATGAGGAACGACGAAAGCCTTTGCGGCCCGTCCCCAGTCGGGGTGCGACAGCAGCAGCATCGGGATCTGCAGCAACGTGATCGCGATGAACACAAACATGGCGCGTTCCCAGCGGCGGAAGCTGCCGGTGGCCATGATCGCGATCAGCGCGACCGCGGCGGTCGGGACGACCACGTATCTGGAGATCCCGATGTAGTCCGTCGCCAAGGTGATACCGATGAATTCGGTAACGATGGTCAAAAAGTTCAGTAGGAACAGGTCACCCACGGAGAACCAGCCCCAGCCCCGGCCGAAGCGTTCGTTGATCAACCGGGCATGCCCGACCCCGGTCACCGCACCCAACCGGACCACCATCTCCTGGTTCACGATCAGCACCGGGATCAACAGCAGCAGCACCCACAACAGGCTGTAGCCGTAGTTCTGCCCGGCTTGGGCGTAGGTCGACACCCCGCCGGCGTCGTTGTCGCCGACCATCACGATCAGCCCGGGCCCGATGATCGCGAGCATCGTCGCTATCCGGGTCTTCATCGAGCGGGGACGGTCGGGGTCACTGACACTTATCCGACCCAGCGCGCCCTCGATGTCGCCGAGATGCGCGCTGTCGAGCACCGAGGTGCGCTGGGGTGCCGGATCCGCGGGGCCGGCGGGGTCCTGCGGCTCGGCGGGGCGCGCGGGCGCCTCTGGCCCGGTGTCGCTGCGCAGGATGTGGTTGTCGTCGCTTGCCGTCATCGCGGGTCGTCGCCGTCTCGGATGGTTACAGGGGGCTCATCGGTGGCGGAGTTTTCGGTGGCGTCACGCACCGGTCGGGGGCGGGTTCGCGGCGGCGCCAGTCCTCGGGAATGGTGGCTTCCAGGACGTCGTCGACGGTGACGACGCCCAGCACCCGATCCTCGTCGTCCACCACCGGGATGGTGTAGAGGTTGTAGTCGGCCATCAACAGCGCGATGTCGGTCAGGTCAGCGTCCGATGTGACCCGGACCGGGTCCGAATCCATCAGGGCCGCAACGGCGTGGGTGGAGTCGGCCTGCAACAGGGTGATCACCGACACCACCCCGGCCAGTCGCCGGTCCTCGGCGAGGATGTGCATCTTCAGCAGCGCCTCGGGCTGGACCGTGCGGGCGGCGGCGATGACCGCCAGCGCGGCGCCAGCCGTCGCCCCGGCCGCGCACGAGACGTAATCGACGTTCATCAGCCCGCCGGCGCTGTCGGGGTTGAACCCCATCAGGGTGATCACCTTGGTGCGTTGTGGCGCCGGCATCAACTCCAGTACCCGACGGCGCCGCGACTGGCGCAGGTCAGCGATCGCGTCGGCGGCGTCGTCGGCGCGCATCCGGCTCAGCAGGGCGGCGACGTCGGTGTCGGGCATGTCGTCGAGAAGCCGGCTGGCCTTATCGGGGTCCAGTTCTTCGAACACGTCGGCTTCCAGTTCCGGGTCGCTGCGTACCCGGTCGAGGATCTCTCCGCCCTCGGCTTTGTCGGCGTCCTCGAGGAGGTCAGCGATCTGGGCGGGTTTGAGGGCACTGACCCGGCCGGACACCCGGCGCACCGCCATGGACCGGCCGTGCCCGATCAACGGCTCGAACGCCTTCCAGTCCCGGGCCGCCTGTCCGCCCGAGGTTTTAAGGAGGCCGAACAACCGGGGTGGGCGGCGGGTGTCCAGCCGCGCTAAAACCCACCCCTCGCCGGCATCTTCAAGTTCAACGTCGTAGGCGCGCACCAACTCGCCTGCCGCCACATCGATTAGCCGGTGCCCGAGCACATCGGCCCGCAACAACACCTCGCCGTCGCGGCGTTCAAACCCCCGTAGGTCGATCTTGTTCTTGGCCAGCACAACCCGGCCCGGGGCGTACTGGTGAATGGATCGGCTTCCGACAAACACCCGCCGGCCGCCCACCCCGGCCACAATCCCCGTCACCAAAGGGTAGGTGTCCGAGCCGCGCAACCGGACGATGACGTCCTCGACCCGGCCCACCGTTTCGCCGGACCGCGCCACCACCGGGGCACGCAACAACTCCGATAGATGAATCAACGGCAGCCCGGGCCTGGAATGCTCGGGCGCGATCCTTGAATCGCTCATGGGTTCTCCTCAGCAACTGGACGGCTACAGCCAGGCTTGGTTATGGCGCATGTACCGCTTCTTGACCAGATGCGCGGCCAGTCCATAGCCGGCCGTAACCGTAATCAGCCAAAGCACATACGCGATCGGTAGCGGGGCCATTCTCAAGCCCACCGCCAGCGGGGTCACCGGCACCAGGCATCCGATCGCGGCCGCGGCAACCGCCGCCAGCACGACGACGCCCGCCGGCCGCACCCCGCGCCATGGCAGGGTGCGCGCCCGCAAGACCAGGACCACCAGCAGTTGCGTCAGCAAGCCCTCGACGAACCAGCCGGTCTGAAACAGCCTGGGCGAGTCGTCGGCGCCGTACACCCACCACAACATCGCGAAAGTGGCGAGGTCGAACACCGAACTCAACGTGCCGAAGATGAGCATGAATCGGATCAGACCGGCGGAACGCCACCGCCGTGGGGCCAGCAGATAGTCGCTGTCCACCCGGTCCCACGGAAGCGCGAGTTGCGCGGTGTCGTAGAGAAGGTTCTGCACCATCAGCTGGATCGGCAGTATCGGAAGAAACGGAAGAAACGCGCTGGCGGCAAGAACGGAGAGCACGTTGCCGAAGTTGGAGCTGGCGGTGATCTTGACATATTTCATCGTGTTGGCCAGCGTGCGCCGGCCTTCGACCACCCCACGTGCCACCACCGCCAGGTCCTTGTCCAGCAGAATCAAATCCGCGGCGTGCTTGGCCACATCGGTTGCGGTGTCCGCCGCGATGCCAGCATCGGCGACCCGCATGGCCGCGACATCGTTGACGCCATCCCCGAGAAACCCGACGACGTGTCCACCCTCGCGCAGGGCCGCGACGATCCGCGCCTTGTGCGCCGGAGTCAGCTCGGCGAACACACTCGAGCGCGCCGCCACCGCACCCAACCGAAGGTCGCTGAGCCGGTCGATCTGGTTGCCCAGAACGGCTGTCTGGGCATCCACACCGACCTGCGTCGCAACCTGGCGCGCGACGACCTTGCTGTCCCCGGTGAGTATCTTCACGTTGACACCGTGTTCGGTAAGACTGCGTACTGCACCGGCGGCGCTGTCGCGGACCGGGTCGACGAATCCCACGAATCCGGCCAGGACGAGATTGTGCTCGTCGGATTCTGCGTACCGCTCAAGCCGTGCCGGGCCGCTGTCCACCGCCACCGCCAGCATCCGCATGCCCTGCTTACGGTAGGCATGAACCAGTTCGTCGGCCTCGGCTTTGAGGTCCTCGCCGAAGGCTACGGTGTCTTCGTCGAGATGGGTTCGGGTGCACCGCAGCAGAACTTCGTCGGGGTCGCCCTTGCAAATCAGGACGTTTTCACCGTGCTGGCGTGATAGCACCACGGTGGTGCGGCGGCGGGTGTGGTTGAAGCCGATCTCGTCGATCTTGTCAAAGGCGGCATCGGCCAGGACGGACATGTCCTGTTCGCCGAGCAGTTCGGCAATGGCGTCGTCGAGCCGATTGTGCGGGCCGTCTTGGAAATGCACGGCCAGGTAAGCGAATTCGCCGACCGCGTCATCGATGCGTCCGGTGACATCGATGCTGTGTGCGTAGACGATGCGGTCCTCGGTCAGGGTGCCGGTCTTGTCGACACACAGCACATCCATCGCGCCCAGATCTTGAATCGCGTTCAGGCGGCTGACGATGACTTTTTCCCGGGCCAGCCGGGTGGCGCCGCGAGCCAGATTGGTGGTCACGATCACCGGGAGCATTTCGGGCGTCAACCCGACCGCGACGGCGACCGCGAACATCGCTGCCTGCGCCCAGACGCCGCTGACGAGGCCGTTGACAACAAACACAATCGGCGCCATCACCAGCATGAACCGAACCAGGGTCCACCCGACCGTCCGGACGCCGCGATCGAAGCTGGACTGCGGGCGCAAGTCGCGGGCGGCGCGGGCGAGCGACCCGAAATATGTGTGATCGCCGGTGGCGATCACTACCGCTGTTGCCGTGCCCGCCACGACCGCGGTCCCCGAGAAACACAAACTCGGTGTGTCCACGACGGACTCGCCCACGAGGCCGCGCTGTCCCTTCTCGCGCGCGACGGACTCCTTCGACGCTGGCAGCGATTCGCCGCTTAACACCGCCTGATCGACCACCAGGTCGGTCGACGAGACGATCCGCAAATCCGCCGGCACGACATCACCGGCGTGCAGCACCACAAGGTCGCCGGGAACCACATCCTGCAGTGACACTTCCCGATCGAGCGGCTCCTGGTCGACGGCGGCGCGGCGTCGCACAGTGACCGTCGAGGTCACCAGTTCCCGCAACGCGCGGGTGGCCCGGACCGACCGGGTCTGCTGCGAGATACGCAGCACCACGGCCAGCGCAACCATCACGCCAACCGTCACGGCGGCGCGGGCATCGCCCACCACGACGAACACCACACCCAAGCCGGCCAGCAGCGCAACGAACGGGCTACCTAACGCGGCCACGACTCGAGCGCCAAGCCCGTCGTCCGCGGCGTGGAAGGGCGCATTGTCGCCGAATCGGCGCAGCCGGTCGGCTGCCTCCGGCTCGGTCAAGCCGCGCGGGGAACTGGCCACCCGCTGAAAGAGTGTGAACACCGGCACGTCGGCCAGCTCCCTCAGCCGAGCATCATCGGCGAGAACCAGGCGCTCGCGCGAATTGAGCCCAGCAGCGGTTCCAGTCATGTTCCGGTCCCTATCCCAATGGAGGCATCAGCCGTATCGAACAACAACGACGAACTCCACGCGGACCGTTGCGGCTAGCCCGACTCTCCCCGAAATCAGCGGAGCCGAACGTCTGCGTGGAGGTATGTACTGCATCCCTCGGCCATCCGGCCCACCTCCAGCCCAAACGTACGCCGCGCCATTCCACGGCGGTTGACCCCAAAACCAGTAGACCCGAAACAGCACGTACAGTCAAACACTTGCACAAGTGTTGAGGATGGGTCAGCCTGGCAGGTGTCACCGAGAGGAAGTCCCGTGCCCGATACCGCCGCCGACCCAGTGACCGCCGAACCATTGCCGCCGCGACTGGTGCAAGACACCGCGTCGATGTTCGCCCTGCTGTCGGCGACGGTTCGCCTGCATATCCTCTGGCTGCTCGCCAGCGGTGACCGCGACGTGGGCACCCTGGCCGACGAGACGGGTCAAAGCGTCGCAACGGTCAGTCATCACTTGAGCAAGCTCAAGCTTTCCGGCCTGGTCCGCGCCCGGCGCGTGGGCAAGCGGCAGGTCTATGTCGTGGCGGACACGCATGTCATCGACGTCGTCCGCCTCGCCATCGGACAACGACTCGAACAGCAACAATCCGCCGGGCGAGCACGTCATGCCTGAACCAAGGATCGTGCTTGTGACAGGTGATGAGCCCGTCTGGGGTCGGCTCACCGCACGCGTCGAAAAGACAAGCAGGGGAACGACTTGCTGACATGAACCTGCCGTTGCTGGGCCCGATGACGCTCGCGGGCTTCGAACACACGTGGTACTTCCTGTTTCTGCTTGTCGTCCTTGGGTTTGTTGGGCTCTATATCGTCGTCCAGCTGGCTCGTCGAAAGCGGATGCTGCGATTTGCCAACATGGAACTGTTGGAAAGCGTTGCGCCGCAACGCCCGAAGCGGTGGCGGCACCTGCCGGCGATCCTGCTCGTGACCTCGCTGCTGTTGTTCACGGTCGCGATGGCCGGGCCGACGCACGACGTGCGGATACCGCGCAACCGCGCGGTCGTCCTGCTGGTGATCGACGTATCGCAGTCCATGCGCGCCACCGACATCTCACCCAGCCGGATGGCCGCCGCGCAGGACGCCGCCAAGCAGTTCACCGAAGAGCTCACACCGGGCATCAACCTGGGCCTGATCTCCTACGCCGGCAACGCGACCGTGCTGGTGTCGCCGACAACCAACCGCGACGCCACCAAGCGTGCGATCGACACTCTACAGGTGGCCGACCAGACCGCCACCGGCGAAGGCATCTTCACCGCGTTGCAGGCCATCGCCACCGTCGGTGCCGTGATCGGTGGCGGCGACACCCCGCCGCCGGCGCGGATCGTATTGTTTTCCGACGGTAAGGAGACCGTGCCGTCGAACCCCGACAACCCCAAAGGTGCCTACATTGCGGCGCGCGCCGCCAAGGACCAGGGTGTGCCCATCTCGACCATCTCGTTCGGCACGCCCAACGGCTACGTCGAGATCAACGGTTCGCGCCAGCCGGTTCCCGTCGATGACGCGACGATGAAGAAAGTCGCCCAACTGTCCGGCGGAACGGCCTACAACGCGTCCAGCGTCGCCGAGCTAAGAAACGTCTACACGACCCTGCAGGAGCAGATCGGCTACGAAAGCGCGCGCGGCGACGCCAGTGCCGGATGGCTGCGCCTAGGTGCACTGGTACTGGCCGCCGCGGCGCTGGGCGCCCTCCTGATCAACCGCCGCCTGCCCATCTGAGCGGCATAGCTCCTGTGGGGCCCATACTCAACCGCCTCGGTGCGCGCTCCCCATAACGTCGTCGGCGACGTCGGCGAGCGCGAATCGCGAGGACGACAGGGGACGGGAACATTAGGTCGTCAAATTCTTGACCGCCATCGTTGCCCGCCAAGCGCGCGGGCAAGGCGGCAGATCTATCAGACGATTGGCTGCTGACAGGTACGCATGGATTCCAGTTGGTGGAAACCGTGGATGGGTGTCAGCGGGGATGAAACGGGTTGGCGGGAGGGCGATTATGGAATGAACCCAGACTAGGGCCAACCACTGAAGGGGTAGGAATGATGTCCAAGCCGACGCCGCACCTCTTGGGTTACGGGCCGCGATGAGCAGCCGGCCTGACGCGTGGCTGGCCGTCGCGCCAGCACACCTGCCCCACTACAGTCACACCGCAGTCACGGTCGGCACCGTGATCCTGCTGGCCATCATCGTGATGGTGACCATGGCCGCGCTGGCAGTCGCATTGTCCCAAGGGCGCCGATGACTCGCTCGGTCCACAGCCGCCCCGGCAAGATGGTGGCCCAGAACGGTTCCGACGATCGACCCGGCCGACATCGCCATCACGAAACGCCCATTCGCACAACCGGCCGTTGTCCGATGCTCTGAAGATCCGCCACGAAACTGAGACCGAGCGCGTCCGCCACGAAATGAGACGGATGCGGAGTCACAGTCAAGCGATCGCAATCCGTCACGGCTGACTTCTGCGCAGCTGCGTCGAGCGGCGGGCTGGTCCTTGCGGGGGGAGGCGGTGCTGGGGAGCCCCGCCGACCTTTTGGTCGAATATCGGGCGGCCCGCGATGCCGATCGTTGGTGGTGCCAGCGCGGCATCGGTGGAACTCGCGTGCTCAAATCCTTTCGGGAGCAACAGGATTCGGTGACATGATGTCGATGGCAAGCGACGTCGGCCGCTGGCCATTGATCGCATTGAGATCCATCGGGCACGCCGAGAGAACCACCGCACAATCCATCGCCGCCGTGAACGTCACCGCATCCCCTGGCCGGCTCACCGCGGGCAACCAGCTCAGGTCACCCTCGGTGCCCACGGGGATGTTCATGAACACATTCACTGGCTGGGGGACGGCGTCGGTGGTCAACCCAATCTGCGCCAACGCGTTGTGAACGTTGTCTGCGCAGGAGGCGTGGCCCGGGGCGCCCAACATCCGGGAGCGCTCCGGGTCGCACGCGGCGATCAGCATGTCGTGGACACCTGGTGAGGTGTCTGCAACTAGCGTCAGGATCGGCCTGCGTCGGTTGGTCATGAACTGCTCGCCGATGCGTGGAAATAGCCTGCTAGTCGCCGTGCGGGTAAGCGACGCTGACAGGTACTCGCCGGGATCCGCGGCAGCGAAGGCGAATAGATCACCGACCTGTCCTCCCTCGACGTCGACGATGCGCAGGTGCTCG
>JAOPWT010000072.1 GCA_025965555.1 Mycobacterium sp. | reverse complement strand
TGTTGACGAGCGTGCCCCAGAAGCCCTTCTCAACCTCTTCGCGGGTCTTCGTCTTCTGGGTCTTCTCGGCGAGGAAGTTCAGCCACCAGACGGTGATTCTGCGAATCAGAGGGACATACCGTGCCAGCACGAGGATCGCCGTCACGGTGGCAACGAAGATCACGATGCCCAGCAGGATCCAGAACAGGGCGCCTTCGATGATGCCGGCATCGCGGAGGGCATACACGCCGTAGGCGAGTCCGCCGTACGTGCCGAGGTAGCCGAACACCAGACCGATGAGGGCCAGGCCCGCGCCCTGCTCACCGGTGTTCTTGATGCGGGAGCGGGCGATGTGCCCGAGTGCGATGCCCACCGGCGGAAGCAGGATGCCTGCCGGGATCGAGGCGAGGGCGAGCGGGTTCTTCTTCGGGTTTGCGGGATCTGACTTGATCGTGTCGGGCAGGGCGAACTTGATCAGCGTCTTCACTCCGAGCGCGTCGACCCTCGGCCCGAGCACCGCCAGCGCGGCCGCCAGCACGGTGTTCGACAGGATGGCCGCCAGCATGACCGACGCGATGATCGCGTAGGTGATCGACTTCAGGAAGCCCTGTGGGAAGAGCAGCAGCGGCACCGACGAGGCCACGATGATCACCGCAGAGAACATCACCGTGCGACCGGAGGTCATCATCGTGCGCCGAATGGCCGTCTCGGTGTCGTAACCCTCGGCTATCTCTTCTCGGAATCGACTCACGATGAACAAGCCGTAGTCGATCGCGATGCCAAGGCCGATCAGCGTGACCACGGGTTGGGCGAAGAAGTGCACGGGGGTGAACTCGGCGGCCAGGCGCATGATGCCGAGTGCGCCCATGATGGTCAGTCCGCCGATGATGGCGGGAAGGCTGGCGGCGACGACGGTGCCGAAGACGAAGAACAACACCACCGCCACCAGCGGAATGGCCGCCACCTCGGCGCGCTTCTGATCGTCACCGATGGTGCCCGTCAGCTCACTGGCGATGGGCTGCAGGCCGGCCAGTTTGATCTTGCCGTCGTCGACCTTCTGGAGGTCGGGCTGGATGACCTTGTAGTTCTTCAGAATGGTGTCGTCGTCGTTGCCCTTGAGCGGCATGACGACGAACGTGCGGGTGCCGTCGTTGGCGAGCGCGGCGTTGGTGGTGGGGTCGCCGGTGGGATTCTCCAGATAGCCCCGCCAGTAGAGGATCTGGTCGGGATGGTCGGCTACGACCTTGTCGAGCTCGTCCTTGATCTTCTTGGACCACTGCGGGTCGTTGGCCTTCTTGCCGTCAGGCGCATCCAGGACGGCGACGATGTGGCTGAGCCGGTCGCGACCGTAGACGTTGTCGGCCAGTTCCGACGCGGCGACCGATTGGCTGGTCTCGTCGTAGAAGCCGCTCTGAGTGACGTGCTGACCCAGGCTTGCGCCGTAGATGCCGCCGCCAAGGCACAGCGCGACCATGATTCCGATAACTGCGTATCGGAACCGGTACACCATCCGACCCCACCAGGCGAACACGTGAGCTCCTAACTGATCTTCTTCAAGTTCTCTCTACCTCTGCTGCTTCATTTGTTCACGCGCGCGAGGTAAGTAGCGAGGACAGCGGCCGGAATGGCTGCAGCCACGCCCCCTGTTGGGGCAGCGAGTCAAGGCCGATTCGCGGTAGCGGCTCCCGGAAGACACCGGGGATGTCCTCGAGGTCGACAAACTCCAAGGTATCCGACGCTAGCGCCCAACTGGCATGTTCGCGAAATCCAAGAACGCTTACCGGTATGCCGTCGCGGGCGATGTCCTCCAAGGGGAGCCGGAACGCCTGCCCGTCGGCGGACGCTACGTACACGCTAGCGAGGCCCTCGCTTCGGCGCAGTGCGATGTGGTCGAGCATGTCGCTGTCGACGTCGCTGTCGTCGTCGATCTTCGGTTTGGCGAAGACCGCGAAACCGACGTTGCGCAGTGCCTCTACCCAAGGCCGAACGACGTCGGCGCTGCCGGGCGCGATGTTGGTGAAGACCGTGGCCTCAGGTTCGAACGTGACCTGCGGTTCATCGCCCGCGCGTTCGCTCGACAGGTCTGCGGTGCGGGCCAGCAGCCATCGGCCCAGCGCGTCGAACCGGGGCCGGTGCGCTGCGGTCGGGCGGCCGCCGAGAATCGAGCCGAGTCCCATGTCGAGATTGGGTGCGTCCCAGACGAGCAGCACCCGCTGAGGGCTCCGAAGCCTCGGCTCCGTCGTGTCGCCGATCTCGCCTGCGAGTTCACCGGCCACGTCGCCGACGTCCTCTCCGACTATCCCGAAGTCCTCGGTAACGCTCATGGTCTTGCCCGTCTGCTCTTCGCGCAAGCGCTCATGGTCTTGCCCGTCTGCTCTTCGCGCAAGCGCTCATCGCCTCTCCCAAAGGAATTCACCCACGGCGCTGCCCGCGCGCTGCGCCTTGTCCTCGTACTTCGTCACCGGCCGTCGGACCGAGATGGGCAGCTCGAGGCCGGTTCCGGTGATGGCGTCGGCACTTAGCCTGTGCAGTCTTGGCTCGGCGTCGCCGACCTCCCCGATCTGCTCGGCGTACCCGGGATGATCGGTCGCGGCGTGCAGGATGCCGCCCGGCCGGAGCCGGTCGGCGATGAGGGCGACCGTGGCCGGCTGAAGTAGCCGACGCTTGTGGTGGCGCGCCTTGGGCCACGGGTCCGGGAAGAACACCCGCACACCGGTCAGCGAAGCAGGCGCGAGAAGGTGCTCGAGCACGTCGACCCCGTCGCCGCGGATCAGGCGCACGTTGTGAAGGCCCTCACGGTCGATGCCGTTGAGGAGTTGGGCAAGCCCGCGTTTGTAGACCTCGACCGCGATCACGTCGAGTTCTGGTTCGGCGGCGGCCATCGCCAGTGTCGAGACGCCGGTACCGCATCCGATCTCCAGCAACAGCGGAGCCGAACGCCCGAACCAGGCTTCGGCGTCGAGTAATCCTGCGAGGCGGCCGTCGGAGTCCCTGGCCAGCATTCCCAGCTCCGGCCAGCGGCGATCCCAGGTCTCTCGTTGCAGGCCGGACAGCGCCGATCGGCGGGATCGAAAGCTGGTGACGCGGCGAGAAGGGTGCCCGGCGAGGTCGTCGTCCTCGGCGGACGGCGCGGCAGCCGTCTCCGAGGGGCCCTCGACGGCCTCCTCCCGCTGCACATGCATCCGTCCATGGTCGCTCATCGGGACCTGTGTACCCGCATCGTGGTGCAATTCGATACCCAACAGTTGCCTTCTGCCGCTACCCGTTGCCCGGGTGAATTCGCCGCTCGGCGGGGGTGCGCAGGGGTGCGACGATGGTTCCCGGGGGATCGAATCGTGACTGAGACGTTCATCGGCGAGCTGACACACGTCGCTGAAACCATGGGTAGTCCGCACTTGATACCGATTATCGCCCGTTTACGGCGACCCGTGCGCGTTGCCGTGGCGGGCCGGGTCGGTGTCGGTCGGGGCAGTGTGGCGGCGGCGCTGCGACAACGCGGTGTCGTCGTCACACCGTCCGGCGCCGGTCGCGACGCGTTCGACGTCTGCGTGCTGGTGATCGCCGAAACCATCAAGTCCGAGGATCTCGCCGTGGCACGGTCGGCCCGTCGACCGGTGCTGATCGTGCTCACGAAGGCCGACCTGGCCGGCACCGGGCCAGGGGGACCCATCGCCGTTGCCCGCAGAAGGGCGACGGCGGTTCGAATGCTGACCGGAGCTCCCACCGTGCCGATCGTCGGCCTGCTGGCGGCGCTGGATGGTGCCGCCGACCTGGAACCCGACCTGGCGGCGGCGCTCGCCCGTTTCGTGACCGAGCCGCCGAACCTGGCCAGCGTCGACGCCTTCGTCGACGACCCTCATCCGGTGTGCCGTGACGTGCGGGTCCGGCTGCTGGCCCGTCTCGACCGGTTCGGCATCGCGCATGCCGTGCTGGCACTGGCTGACGGCTGCGATCCCGGTCGGCTGCCTGCCCACCTGTCTCGCCTCGCAGGCTTGGACGAGGTCGTGTCCGCGCTCGATGCGGCGGCGGCACCGGTCAGGTATCGCCGCATGCGCAGGGCCGTCGCTGAATTACGTTGCCTGGCTGTGCAATTGGATGACGTCGGATTGTCTGACCTGCTGGCTGCCGACGTCACCGTGATGGCCATGATGACCGCGGCGGTCGAGGTGATCGAGGCGACCGGGCTGTCGGTCGACCGTGGCGACACCGCCAGCGCGCACCTCGACCGCGCCGTCCGCTGGCGAAGGTACGGCCGAGGGCCCGTCAACGCCCTGCACCGCAGGTGCAGCGAGGACATCGTCAGAGGGTCGCTACGGCTCCTCGACGGTGGGCACAGGTCATCGGCGTGACCCCGTCGGGCCGAGTCGTCGTCGTGGTCGGACCGCCGCGCTCGGGGGTGGACAGCATCATCGCGGCCCTGCGCACCCACCTGCTCGACGTCGCGGTGGTCGGCGCCGATGGGCTCGCGCCGGACAGCGTCCCCGACGCGGTACTCGGGGTCGTCTCGGCCGTGGCGCCGATGACGATGTCGGACTGGGCACTGATCGAGCGGGCAGCGGCACGTACCCATCTGGTCATCGGCGTGCTGTCGAAGATCGACGCACACCTAGGTTGGCGTGAGGTCATGGAGGCCGACCGGCTGCTGGCCGCGAGCGCGGACCTCGGCCGCGAACCGATGCCATGGGTGGGGGTCGCCGCAGCCCCAGACCTCGGTGAGCCACGCCTCGGCGAACTGCTCGACGTGTTGCGCGTGCACCTGGCCGACCCCGACCTCGATCGTCGAAACCAGTTGCAGAACACAGAGTCTCGTTTGCGGGCCGAGCGAGCCAGAGCGCGTCCGCCGACTGTCTCGCGAGCCGACGCGCTCGCGTTGCGAAGTGCGCTTCAGCGGACGCGTCTCGGACTGCTCCGATACGTCAGGGAGCGGAGCTCGCAGCTGCGTGCCGTGCTGCGGGACGCCGCGTCGGCGGTACCCGCCGCCGGCTCGTCGGACTTCGAGGCGCTGGTGCAGGTCGAGGCCGACCGATTCCTGGTCGAACTCGACGAGGAGATCACCGGCGCGGTGCACGCCGCCGCGATCGAACTCGGGCTGGCCGACCACGTCGGGCGACCGTTCGAGCCGGCCCGCCAGGATCCACCCGACGTCAGCCGGTCACCATCGTCCTCGCGGCGGCTGGAGGGCCGGCTGATGACGGTGCTCGGCGTCGGCTTCGGGCTCGGGATCGCGCTGGCGTCGAGCCGTCTGCTGGCGGGGTTGGCGCCCGGCCTCTCGCTCGCGGGATTGGCGGCAGGCTCGGTGGCGGGGTTGGCACTGGTCGTGTGGGTGGTGCGCGTGCGCGGGCTCCTGCACGATCGCGCGTTGCTCGACAGGTGGGTCACGGAGGTGGGGGCGACCCTGCGGTGGCACGGCGAGGCAATGGTCGCCGAACGGTTGCTAGTGGCCGAATCGGAGTGGGTGAGGGTGAGGCCGCGAGGACCCTTGGAGCGGGACTCGAATCGGGGGCGCGAAGTCGGCTTCCGTCACCCGCAGTGGGACCACGCAGTTGTTACTGACCAGTATGAATGGTGAGGTGAAGAGAAATTCACGGCCAATTCTGCCGGAAATGCCTATCTGAATCGTTCCTGTGAGAGAACGGACATACTCCCGATTTACCGCGGGTATGTCACCCACGTTAACCTCTAGCCAGGTATAACCGCGACCGCCAGCAGGAGATTTTCATGACCTCAGCGACCATTCCCGGTCTGGACAGCGCACCGACCAAACACGAGGGGCTGCTCGCCTGGGTTCGCGAGGTTGCCGAGCTGACACAGCCTGACCGCGTGGTGTTCGCCGACGGTTCCGACGAGGAGTACGAGCGGCTGTGCGCACAGCTCGTCGAGGCGGGCACCTTCCAGAAGCTGAACGACAAGAAGCAGCCCAACTCCTACCTTGCGCTGTCGGATCCGTCCGACGTGGCGCGGGTGGAATCGCGGACCTTCATCTGCTCGGAGCGCGAGATCGATGCGGGCCCCACCAACAACTGGATGGATCCCGCCGATATGCGCGGGTTGATGACCGACCTCTACCGCGGCTCGATGCGCGGCCGGACCATGTGGGTGGTGCCCTTCTGCATGGGTCCGCTCGGTGCCGAAGACCCCAAGTTGGGCGTGGAGATCACCGACTCGGAGTACGTCGTGGTCTCGATGCGCACGATGACCCGGATGGGCAAGGCAGCGCTGGACAAGATCGGTGACGACGGCTTCTTCGTCAAGGCACTGCACTCGATCGGCGCTCCGCTGGAGCCTGGTCAGGCGGACGTGCCGTGGCCATGCAACGACACGAAGTACATCACCCACTTCCCCGAGACCCGCGAGATCTGGAGCTACGGATCCGGGTACGGCGGCAACGCGCTGCTCGGCAAGAAGTGCTACTCGCTGCGCATCGCGTCGGCGATGGCACACGACGAGGGCTGGCTCGCCGAGCACATGCTGATCCTCAAGCTGATCTCGCCGGAGAACAAGGCGTACTTCATCGCCGCGGCCTTCCCGTCGGCGTGCGGCAAGACCAACCTCGCGATGCTGCAGCCGACCATCCCCGGCTGGCGTGCCGAGACCGTCGGCGACGACATCGCCTGGATGCGCTTCGGCAAGGACGGCAGGCTGTATGCCGTCAACCCCGAATTCGGCTTCTTCGGCGTCGCGCCGGGCACCAACTGGGACTCCAACCCGAACGCGATGAAGACCATCGCCGCGGGCAACACCGTCTTCACCAACGTCGCGAAGACCGACGACGGCGACGTGTGGTGGGAGGGCCTGGAGGGCGAACCCGACCACCTGATCGACTGGAAGGGCCACGACTGGGTCCTGCGCGAGACCGAAACCAAAGCGGCACACCCGAATTCGCGTTACTGCACTCCGATCTCGCAGTGCCCGACGCTGGCCCCCGAGTGGGACGACCCGCAGGGTGTACCGATCTCGGCGATCCTGTTCGGTGGCCGCCGCAAGACGACCGTTCCGCTGATCACGCAGGCCCGCGACTGGCAGCACGGCGTCTTCATCGGCGCCACGCTCGGCTCCGAGCAGACCGCCGCCGCCGAGGGCAAGGTCGGCACCGTCCGCCGCGACCCGATGGCCATGCTGCCGTTCCTCGGCTACAACGTCGGTGACTACTTCCAGCACTGGATCGATCTCGGCAAGAGCGCCGACGAGTCCAAGATGCCCGCGGTGTTCTTCGTGAACTGGTTCCGCCGCGGCGACAACGGCCGCTTCCTGTGGCCGGGCTTCGGCGAGAACAGCCGTGTACTGAAGTGGGCGATCGAGCGCATCGAGCACCGGGCCGATGGCAAGTCGACCCCCATCGGCATCGTGCCGACGGCCGCCGACCTCGACCTCGAGGGTCTCGACGTGGACGCGGCCGACGTCGACGAGGCGCTGGCGGTCAACGCCGAGGAGTGGCGCAAGGAACTACCTCTGATCGAGGAGTGGTTCGAGTTCGTCGGCGAGAAACTGCCCACCGGCATCAAGGACGAGTTCGACGCGCTGAAGACTCGCCTGGCCGAGGCCGACTAGCTAGACCTGCTCGCCGGGAGCGGTGACGCCGTCACGGCAGTTGGTCTCGCGCCAGATCGATCTGTTCGAAGGCGTAGGCGACCATCGCGGAACTGGTCATGGTGCTGCCCCGACCGGCGAAGGTCTCGTAGGCCTCCTCACCGAGGACGTGCCTGAGGTGACCGATCGTCTCGTGCATCTCCGGGTAGGCGACCTGGGCGAAGGCGTTGGCGGCGAAGCCTGCGATGGTGGCGGCCTGTTCGTGGTGGCCGAGTCGATCGAAGTGGACCACCAGCACCGCGAGCGGGGTCTGCATCACGGCGAGGCTTCCCGAATCGTAGAAGTTGCGGAGCGCCAGCGACAGGAAGTCGAAGGCCTCCACGGCATCGCCATGGGTGGCCGCCAGGCGCGACATACTCGACGCCAGCATGGACTCGACGATTCGGTTGCCGCTCTCGCGGGCGACAGTCAGGCCGCGCCGAACGGCTTCGTACGCGGCTTCGGGGTCGTCGTCGATACGGCAGAACCCGTACGCGAAGAGCGCGTAGCCGATGGTGCAGGGATTGCCGCTGGCCTCGGCAGCGTCCCGAATGCGTGGTGAGGTCTCCTGCGCCTCGGCGGTACTGCCGGAGACCGCCAGTGCCACAGCGAGATACGCCTGAGCGGAGACATGGGGACCATCGTCCCTGTCGATGACGTCGCGGCACAGTTCCACCCATCGCCACGGCTGGCCGGTCGCGAGGTAGGCGCCGCCGAATGCAGCGTCGAAGTCGCACGGCATCCGGTCGTAGCGCCCACTGGCGATGGCGAGCCGGGCGGCCTCGGCGAAGCGGAGGGCGTCCTGACTCCTGCCCGCCGCGAAGCAGAAGGAGGCGACGGCGTACAGCTGAGCCAGCCGCGGGTGCTCCCTGGCAGCGGCAGGCTCGAGGAGTTCCTCGGCCCACCCCACCGGTTCGTATCGCACCAGCCAGAGACCGAGAAACGCCGCGCAGAACGCAATGGGAGCGGCCGTGTCGAGGTCGCCGTGGTCGGCCGCCCACCGGAAGGCGCCGCGCAGGTTGGCGATCTCGGCGGTGAACCATGCATAGGCTTCTGGTTGGCGTGGACCGTCCCAGAGGGCGAGCACGTCGGGTTCCCGCGCGGCGAAGTGGTGCGCGTGCGAGGAGCGTGCGTCGTCCTCCTCGCCTGCGGCGACGAGGTGTTCCTCGGCGAACTGGCGAATGGTCTCCAGCATCGAATACCGGGTGGTCGCCGACGACCGGTCGGCCACCAGGAGCGACTTGCGCACCAGCGCGTCGAGGACGTCCAGCGTGGCGAGTTCGTCATCCCGTCCCGCCACCGCAAGCGCGCTCGTCAGGTCGAATCCGCCGGCGAAGACCGAACACCGTTGCAGCAGAGACCGTTCCGCGTCGTCGAGCAGATCGTAGGACCATTGGACCGCGTGACGCAGCGTTTGGTGACGCTCGAATCCGCGGTGCGCGCCGACCAGCAACCGGAACCGGTCGTCGAGGCGATCCCGAAGTTCGGTGACGTTCATGGACTGCATCCGGGACGCCGCCAACTCGATGGCCAACGGGATCCCGTCGAGGCGCCTACAGATCTCGGTGACCGCTTCGGGGGCATCGGTGAACGAGATCCCGGGCGCCACGGCCTGGGCGCGTTCGACGAAGAGGCTCGGCGCGGTGGCTTCGACGTCGAGTCCCGGTAGCGGCAAGAGTCGTTCATCGGCGACCCGCAGCCCCTCCCGGCTGGTGGCGAGGATTCGCACGGTGTCCGAGCGACCGAGGATGGCATCGATCATGTCAGCGGCGCCCTCCACCAGGTGTTCGCAGTTGTCGAACACCAGCAGTCGAGTGCGGCCGTCCAGCGCCTGGGCAATGCTGTCGGTGAGACTGAGTCCCGGCTGCTGGGTGACACCGAGTACCGCCGCGACGGCCTCGGGGACGGCGGCCGGGTCCGCCAGCGCGGCAAGCTCGACGACCCAGACGCCGTCCGGGAAGTCATCCTTGACGAGGACCGCCGCCTCCAGTGCCGTCCGGGTCTTGCCCACCCCGCCGACACCGGTCAACGTGACCACCCGGTGCTTCCCGAGCGCCGCCACCAGCTCGGTCAGCTCTCTCCGGCGTCCGACTAGGCTGGTCGTCGGCGGCCGCAGGTTGCCAGGGGCGGCGTCGAGGGTTCGCAGCGGTGGGAACACGATGCGCAGACCATCGGCCCGGACCTGGTGCACGTCGACGGGTCGGGCGATGTCCCGCAGGCGTTTACGTCCGAGGGGAAGCAAATCGGCGTAGCTCAGCAAGCCTGCGGTTTGACCGTCGAGCAGGATCTGGCCCCCGTGACCCGCCGACATGACGCGCGCGGCGCGGTTGAGCACCGGACCCAGGTAGTCGTCACCCCGCCGCTCGGCTTCACCCGTCGCGATGCCCATCCGCACGGGCAGTTCCACGGCGCGCTGGGCAGCCACGGCCGCCTCCACGGCTCCGCGCGGCGACGCGAATGCGGCGCACACCCCGTCGCCGGTGTGCTTGAACAGCTTTCCGCTGTACTTCTCGATCGCCTCCTGCAGCACGCGATCGTGCTCTTCCAGCGCGGTCCGCATCGCATCGGCGTCGGCCTCCCACCGCCGCGTCGATCCCTCGATGTCGGTGAAGAGGAACGTGACGATGCCCGATGGCCTAGCTGGCTCGTCTGACTGCGCGTTCATGGAGTACCCCCGCACTCCCGGTTTCTCCCGGCGAGGCAATGGTAAGGCTTCCGATAAGGTCGGGCGATCTGTTCACGCCATCGTTCGTCGACACCGGCACCCAGTTGACACCTGTCAAGTTGAGTCGTCGTAGAGTCACCTCATGCAGATTCGCGACACCGCCGTAGCGACCCCCGACAAGCCCGCCGTCATCATGCATCCATCCGGAACGGTGGTCACATTCGGCGAACTCGAAGCCAGGGCGAACCAGTTGGCGCACCTGTTCCGGGCGGCCGGCTTGGTCGAGGGTGACGCGGTCGCGATCATGATGGAGAACAGCGAGCACATGCACGCGGTGATGTGGGCCGCGCGCCGGGCTGGGCTGTACTACGTGCCGATCAACACGCACCTCACCGCCGCCGAGGTGGCCTACATCATCGACAACAGCAGCGCGAAGGCCATCGTCGGCTCCGGTGGTCTGCGGGACACCCTCGCCGGCCTCGATGCGGAGCTACCCAGCGGGCTTCCCGCCGTCCTGCTCATCGTCGACGGCGAGCTCGACGGCTGGCGACGCTACCCGGAATGCGTTGCCGATCAGCCCGTTACGCCGGTCCCCGACGAGATCGAGGGTGATCTGCTGCAGTACTCCTCGGGCACCACGGGACGGCCGAAGGGCATCAAGCGCGCACTGCCGCACCTACCGCCGTCGGAGGTGCCCGGGTTGATGTCGGCCCTCATCGGATTCTGGATGCATCCGGACGCCGTGTACCTGAGCCCGGCACCGCTCTATCACACCGCCCCGTCGGTGTGGTCCATGCAGACGCAGGCCGGCGGGATCACCACCGTCATCCTGGAGAAGTTCACCCCCGAGGGGGCGTTGGAAGCGATCCAGAAACACCGCATCACGCACGGCCAGTTCGTCCCGGTGATGTTCACGCGGATGCTGAAACTTCCTGAGAGCGTGCGCACTTCGTACGACGTCAGCAGCCTTGAGCGCGTCATGCATGCCGCGGCGCCGTGCCCGGTGGAGATCAAGAAGCAGATGATCGAGTGGTGGGGACCGATCGTCGACGAGTACTACGCCTCCTCGGAGGCCATCGGCTCGACACTGATCACCGCCGAGGACTGGCTGACGCATCCCGGGTCCGTTGGCAAGTCGATGATGAGTGCTCTGCACATCCTCGACGAGGACGGCAACGAACTGCCTGCCGGTGAAGCGGGTGAGATCTACTTCGAGGGCGGCTTCGACTTCGAGTACCTCAACGACCCAGCCAAGACCGCCTCGTCGCGGGACTCGAACGGCTGGAAGACGGTGGGAGACATCGGGTATCTCGACGAGGACGGATACCTCTACCTGACCGACCGGCGGCATCACATGATCATCTCCGGTGGCGTGAACATCTATCCGCAGGAGGCGGAGAACATGTTGGTGACTCATCCGTTGGTGATGGACGCCGCGGTGTTCGGCATTCCGGACGACGAGATGGGTCAACGCGTCAAGGGCGTCGTGCAGACCGTCGATGCCGCCGATGCCACCGATGCGTTTGCCGACGAGTTGCTGACGTGGCTGCGAGATCGGCTGTCGCACTACAAGTGTCCGCGATCGATCTCGTTCGAGGCGCAGTTGCCGCGCACCGACACCGGCAAGCTGTTCAAGCAGGAGCTGATCAAGAAGTACTCGTGAAACACGTCAGCCTTGTCGATGGCACCCTGGTCGAGGTGGATTCGCTTGATGGCGCCACCTTTTCGCTCACCGAAGCGCAGTGCGCCGACCGGCGCGTGGTCACCGTGGAGTCGGTTCGCGAGGCAATCGACGAACTCCAGGAGCGCTGCCAACGCTGGCCGATCGCCGCGGCGGTGTGCGAAGACGTGCTGCGTGCGTTCCGCCCGGCGGCGTCGACGTATCAGGGCGTCATCACCGAGTCACTGGCCTACTCGACGCTGCAGGCCGGCCCCGAGTTCGACCGTTGGCTTGCCGACCGGGGCCCGGCCACGGTGCCCGAACTGGCCGACCCGGTCGTGGCCGAGCGTGACGGAGACACGTTGCGCGTGCGCTTCAACCGCCCTCAGCGTCACAACGCGTTCTCCACCGACGCCCGCGCGGCGCTGCTGGAGGCGCTGGAGGTCGCGCGTCTCGACCAGGCGGTGACCGAGGTCGTGTTGGCAGGCAACGGGCCATCCTTCTGCAGCGGAGGCGATCTTGCTGAGTTCGGCTCGTTCACCGACCCGGCCTCCGCGCACCTCGCCCGCACGCGGCACAGCCCCGCACTCGTCCTCGACGAAATCACCGCGCGCCTGGGTACCTCGTGCCGGGCCGAGGTGCACGGCCGGGTGCTGGGCAGCGGTCTCGAGATGGCGGCGTTCTGCGGTCACGTCACGGCTCGGCCGGACTCGGTGCTCGGCCTGCCGGAACTCGCACTCGGCCTGCTCCCTGGCGCGGGCGGAACCGTCAGCATCACGCGGCGGATCGGCCGTTGGCGCACGGCGTATCTGGTGCTCTCGGGCCGGACCATCGACGCCGCGACCGCCCTCGACTGGGGCCTGGTCGACGCCATCTCCTAGCGATTTGTGGTTGCTTACCCGCGCTCAGCGCGGGTAAGAACACACAAATCGCGCGGGGGGAGCACTAGCTGGAGCGGCGCAGCGTCACCCGGTACGTGTACTGCTCGGGCAGGAAGTGGCTGACGGCCAACTCGACGGGGGTGCCCGCCACATCGGAGTACAGCCTGTCGACCCGCAGCATCGGGTGTCCGCGATCGCAGCCGACTGCCGCCGCGACCTCGTCGTCGGCCACCGATACCGTAATCGACTGCGCGGCTTCGGCTATCGATTGGCTCAGATGCGGTTCGGTCAGGCCGATGACGGTGCTGGTGCTGACGGCCCCATCGGTCAGCTCGGCCGATTGCAGCACGGACCTGGCCACCGGCTCCGGCAGGTGTACTCGCGTCAGCACGAAGGGCACGCCGTCGTGCAGACGACGGAACACCACCGTGTAGACGACGTCGTCGTCGAGCCGCATCCTGCTGGCTGCATCGACGTCGACCCGCCGCCGGAGGCCGGCGAGCACCTCCATCGTGGTGTCGTCGGAAAGGCTCATCAGATCCTCGATCGAGCCCAACTGCCTCAGATACCGGTGCCCACCGTCGCGGGCGTACGTGCCGCGGCCCGGCACCCGGTACACCACGCCCTCGGCCACCAGGTCCTGGAAGGCGCGCCGCACGGTCTGCCGGGACAGGCCGTGCCGTGCGACGAGCTCGGATTCGGTGGGCAGGCGCACGCCGTCGCGGTACGCCCCTGCGGCGATGTCGTCTCGAAGTGCTTGGCGCAGAGCTTGATACGCAGGAGGGGCCCGCATGATCAGATCCCGCCGCGGGCCACCAACTGGCCAGCGATGACGTTGCGCTGGATCTCGTTGGTGCCTTCGCCGACGATCATCAGTGGCGCGTCACGGAAGTAGCGCTCCACGTCGTACTCCGTGGAGTAGCCGTAGCCGCCGTGGATCCGGACCGCGTTCAGCGCGATCTCCATGGCCGCCTCCGAGGCGAACAGCTTGGCCATGCCCGCCTCCATGTCGGCGCGCTCGCCGCCGTCATAGCGGTCGGCGGCGTACAACGTCAGTTGGCGCGCGGCGGTCAACTTGGTCGCCATGTCGGCAAGGTAGTGACCGATGGCCTGGTGCTTCCAGATCGCCTGGCCGAAGCTCTCGCGTTCCTGGGCGTACGCCAGCGCATCCTCGAGGGCCGCGGTCGCGACGCCAAGGGCGCGGGACGCCACCTGGATGCGGCCGGTCTCGAGGCCCTTCATCATCTGGCCGAAGCCCTTGCCGGTCGCGCCACCGAGGACGGCCGTCGCAGGAATTCGGTAGTCGGCGAACGAAAGCTCGCACGACTCCACGCCCTTGTAGCCGAGCTTGGGTAGATCCCGCGACACGGTGAGCCCGGCGCCGTGTTCGACGAGGACGATCGAGATGCCCCGGTGTTTGGGCATCGCGTCCGGATCGGTCTTGCAGAGCAGCGCGATCAGTCCGGAGCGCCGCGCGTTGGTGATCCACGTCTTGGCGCCGTTGATCACCAGGTCGTCACCGTCGCGGCGCGCCACGGTGGTCATGGCCTGCAGGTCCGAACCACCGCCCGGCTCGGTGAGTGCCATGGTCGCCCGCACCTCGCCGGCGGCCATCGCGGGCAGATACCGCTGCTTCTGCTCCTCGGTGCCGAACAGGTCCAGGAGCTTGGCGACGACGGTGTGGCCGCCCATCGCGCCGGCCAGGCTCATCCAACCCCGCGCCAGTTCCTGTGTCACCAGCACGTAGCACCGCGTGGACACCGGCGTTCCGCCGTACTCCTCGGGCACCGCGAGCCCGAAGATGCCGATGCGCTTCATCTGCTCGATCCACGCGTCGGGGTACTCGTTGGCATGCTCGACGTCCCGGACGGTCGGCTTGACGTCCCGGTCGACGAACGCGCGGACGGTCTCGACCAGCATGGCCTCTTCGTCGCTGAGATTCATAGCGTCCATAATGTACGGCCATATTGACACACTGATCACGGCACTGCCAGCATGTGGAACTGTGACTTTGTCCGGCCATATCGAAGGCGGCCCCCACTTCGACGACCTCCACGTCGGCCAGGTCTTCGACTGGGCGCCGTCGATGACCTTGACCGCGGGCGCCGCGGCCGTGCACCAGTCGATCCTCGGGGACCGGATGCGCCTGCCTCTCGACCAGAGCCTCACGCACGCCGTGACCGGTGCGCCCGCGGCGCTTGCCAACCCCGCTTTGGTCTGCGACGTCGCGATCGGCCAGAGCACGCTGGCCACGCAGCGAGTCAAGGCCAATCTGTTCTACCGGGGGCTGCGGTTCCACCGCTTCCCCGTGATCGGTGACACGCTGTACACCCGCACCGAAGTCGTTGGCCTGAAGCAGAACTCGGGCAAGCCGGGGCGCGCGCCGACGGGACTTGCCGCGTTGCGGATGACGACCATCGATCAGGCCGACCGACTGGTGCTCGACTTTCACCGCTGCGCGATGCTTCCGTTGCGCGAGGGCGTCGCCGATACTGGTCACGCCGACGACCTCTCGACGATCGGCGCAGGCGTGCCCGTGCCAGCCGATCCGACCGCCGAGTGGGATGCCGCTGCCTTCCGCGCCCGCGTTCCCGGCCCGCACTTCGACCCGGCGATCGCAGGCGCCGTCATGCGCAGCACCGCCGACGTCGTCTCGGGAGCGCCGGAACTCGCCCGACTGACCCTCAACATCGCGGCGACGCATCACGACCTGCGCGTGGGCGGCCAGCGACTGGTCTACGGCGGACACACCATCGGACTGGCCTTGGCCCAGGTGACCCGCGCACTGCCGAACCTCGTCACCGTCCTCGGCTGGCAGTCCTGCGACCACACCGGACCCGTACACGAGGGCGACACGCTCTTCAGCGACATCCACGTCGACGACGCAACACCCCTGCCAGGTGGGCGCGGAGGGCTCCTGACGCTGCGGTCCGTCGTGTACGCGGTCGGTGAACCCGACCGACAGGTACTGGACTGGAGATTCAGCGCCATCCAGTTCTGACGACCCGATTCGACGCCGACGGGGTGGGGTCCGGTGACAATGGATACCGTGGACGCGGTGCGGCGGGACTGGGGGGCCAGCGGTCTGGCTCAGCTGTCCGGCCTCCCGTCAGGACCCCCG
>JAOPWT010000048.1 GCA_025965555.1 Mycobacterium sp. | reverse complement strand
CGTTGACGCCGGCTTCGCGATCGAACATCACCTTGCGAACACGGAGTGCGTGGTGCTGAGCCCGATCACCGACGGCCGGTGGAGCTGCGTGCAGTGGGGGACGTTCACGCCGCCGTTCGAACCCGTCGAGCATCCGGTCGACGACGCCGTGCACAGCGCCGATCCGATGGGCTGAGTCAGCTCAGGAAGCAGCGGAGGCGGCGATCGTCGCCGCGCAGGAACATCCGACGGCGTCGCAGTCGATGCTGAACGCGTGCAGGCCGTCCGGGGTGGCGCAGTCGTCAGTGCACTCGATGGCCCACGAGGCATGGTGCACGACGGTGCCATGACAGTGTTCGAGGCCCTCGCGGCACTCGCGACATCCACCGGTCATAGCCCGTTTGTAGCACCGCCCCCCGACGAATCCCGGTTGCCGCGCGGGGATTTGATGCCCGGACCGTTTCCCGGGTCGCTTCGCTCCTGCCCTCCGAGGACCGTTCCCGGGTCGCTTCGCTCCTGCCCTCCGAGGGTCACGCCCAACCGAGTTCGTGCAGGCGTTCATCGTCGATTCCGAAGTGGTGAGCGATCTCGTGGATGACCGTCACGGTCACCTCGTCGACCACGTCGCTCTCCGTGTCGCAAATGTCCAGCAGCGCGTCGCGGAAGATCGTGATGGTGTCGGGAAGCGAGCCGAAGTACGTCGAGTCACGCTCGGTAAGGGCGATGCCCTCGTAGAGCCCGAGTAGGTCGGGTTCGTCGGGGTGGCGGTCTTCGACGAGCACGACGACGTTGTCGATCGCCTTGGCCAGTGCGGGCGGAATCTCGTCCAACGCGTCGGACACCAGCTCATCGAACCGTTGCGGGCTCATCCGAACGGTCATCGCCGCTACTGCGGAGGCAAGGGTGGGCCGGGCAGCACCGGAACCGCCGGATCCGCCGGGGCGGGGGCCGGCGCAGGCGCCGCGGGATCCCCTGGGGCGGGAGCAGGCGGCGGGGAGCCGTCCTGCGGCTGGCCATCGCCGGGCGCAGGTGGCGGAGGAGGTCCGTTGAGGAAGGTGTTGCCCTGCGGCGGAGCCGGGGCTCCTGACGTGGCGGACGACGTGCTCTGGGTCTGCGTCGGCCCGGCCTGCTGCTGGCCCGGCAGGTGGTTCGAACCCTGCGGGGTCTGGCTGCTGCTCTGATCGCTCGGATCGCTGAGGTCGATCTGCGATGACACCTGAGACGACGTGTCCACGGACGGCAGCGGGATCGGCGGCAAGTCCAGGCGCTCCGCTGGGATGTCAGGAACCGCGACGGGCGGCTGACCGTTGATCAGCAACGGTCCCTTGGCGCTGTTGAGCAGGGTTGACCATCCGCCGTTGCCGAGGGTGGCACCGATGCTGCAGGACACCTGCTTGCTTCCCGCAGTCCAGCTCGGCAGCGAGATCGTGCTGTAGATCAGCGTCAGGGTGGTCTTGCGCAGTTCGATCGGCGCCAGGTAGGCGTCCGTCAGCTGAGTGCACGAGTCCTTGACGAACTGGTCCTGATCGCCGTCGGGCGGCACCGGGCCGGGGAACTTCTCGGCGAGATCGACCGCACCGGTGACCTCCATGGCGTGCGGTTTGGCGCAGTCGGTGGGGATGTCGGTCGGCTGGTTGGTGGCCGGGTCGATGCCCAGGCACGTCCCCGCCGGCCAGACCTTCGACTGGTCGATGTCGGCGACCTTGCCTGCGAACGCCAGTTGGTGGTTGTCCGGGCCCGCCAGTTGCAGGCCGCACAGCATGCGCCGCTCGTCGGCTTGGCGCCACGCCTTGTCGCCGGACCAGACCAGGCTCACGCTGAACCGGCCGTTGGGGTCGTACTTCGCGCCGAGGTACTGACGCGCCGCGGCCTGGCACTGCTCCTGGCTGATCTGCTTGATGCGTGCCTCCGATGGCGGGGCGGCGTCGGGGCCGTACTCGGTGCCAGGGAACGTCCGCATGTCGATCGTCTCGGCGACCTCGAAGCGGTGCTCGTCGGAGCAGTCGACGATCTGCGCTGCGTCGGGCACCTGCTCGGGCCAGTTCAGGCAGGTACCGCTGCTGGCGTGATCGAAGGTGTCGTTCCCGCGGGCGCCCCCGCCACCCAGCGCGGTGGCACCTGCGTTGAGACCGATCGGAAGTACGCCGCTCCCACCGCCGGGGATCGCGGTGATCACGCCCGCGATGAGAAGGGCGCCCAATGCCGTGAGAAGCAGTGCGCGACGGGTCGACTCGGCCTGCAGGCTTTGCCACCACGCCGGGCGGCGCGACGGCTTCTTGGCTTCGTCTGCCGACTGGGGCGTACCCAGTTCGGTACCGGTGGGTGCATCCAACATCGGGTCCATTGTGACAGGCGCGCCAAGCCGTGTGACAAGAGATGCAGTTGTAACGTTATGTGGTTGTGCCCCGGCGCCGGTGGTTGCCGGGGCCGAACGTAGGGTTTCCCACGTGATCGACCTGAAGCTGCTGCGTGAAGATCCCGACCGGGTCCGCGCGTCGCAACGGGCGCGGGGTGAGGACCCCGCCCTCGTCGACGTGCTGCTGGATGCCGATGCGGCGAGGCGTTCGGCCATCTCCGTTGCCGACAACCTGAGGGCCGAGCAGAAGATCGCGAGCAAGGGCGTCGGCGCGGCGTCGGCCGACGAGCGGCCCGCGCTACTGGCGCATGCCAAGCAACTCGCCGAGGACGTCAAGGTCGCCGAGGCGGAGCAGGCCGCCGCCGAGACGGCGTTCACGGCGGCGCACATGGCGATCCCGAACGTGATCGTCGACGGCGTCCCCGCAGGAGGCGAGGCCGACTTCGTGGTGCTCGACACCGTGGGCGAACCGCCCGCGATCGATGACCCGAAGGACCATCTCGAGCTCGGCGAGTCGCTCGGCCTGATCGACATGGAGCGTGGCGCCAAGGTCTCCGGGTCCCGCTTCTACTTCCTCACCGGGTTCGGGGCGCTGCTGCAACTCGGCGTGATGCAGCTCGCCGTCAAGATCGCCACCGAGAACGATCACACGCTCGTCATCCCGCCCGTGCTGGTGCGTCCCGAGGTGATGTCCGGCACCGGCTTCCTCGGCGCCCACGCCGACGAGGTCTACCGCCTCGAGGCCGACGACCTGTACCTCGTCGGTACCTCGGAGGTTCCGCTGGCCGGTTACCACTCCGACGAGATCATCGATCTGTCAGGAGGACCACGTCGCTACGCGGGGTGGTCGTCGTGTTTCCGGCGCGAGGCAGGCAGCTACGGCAAGGACACCCGCGGCATCATCCGGGTGCACCAGTTCGACAAGGTGGAGGCCTTCGTCTACTGCAAACCGGAGGACGCCGAGGCCGAGCACCAGCGTTTGTTGAGTCTCGAGCGTCAGATGCTGGCCCAGATCGAGGTCCCGTACCGGGTAATCGATACGGCCGCAGGCGATCTGGGCTCATCTGCGGCCCGAAAGTTCGACTGTGAGGCCTGGGTGCCAAGCCAGGGAACGTATCGTGAGCTGACGTCGACGTCGAACTGCAGCACGTTCCAGGCGCGACGCCTGTCCACCCGCTACCGCGACGAGAACGGCAAGCCGCAGATCGCGGCGACGCTCAACGGCACGCTGGGCACGACGCGCTGGCTTGTCGCCATCCTGGAGAATCACCAGCAGCCGGACGGTAGTGTTCGCGTTCCGGACGCGCTGGTGCCCTACGTCGGAAGGTCGGTACTGACCCCATGAGCGGGACGGAACACGAGACGATCGAATTGGACGAGTCCGAACTGCGCACCTGGTTCGGGTTCGGCGTGGCGGGCAATTTCGCCGGCCATCTCGAGCAGGCAGGCGAGGCGGCCGACTTCGTCAACGTAGTGTCGGGAGCGGGCGCGGGACACGAAGCGCCCAAGGGTATCTTCCCTTGGTACGCACCGGGTTACGACGGTTTCCTCGGTGAGTTCCCCCTGTCGCACGACTCCATCCTGCTTCCGGACAGCGATACCCCGCTCAACCTGCAGATCGAGCCGGAAGTCGGATTGGCCTGCCACGTGACCTGGCAGGGCGACACCGTGGTGTCGCTGCAGCCGTTCGCGCTCGGCGCGTTCAACGACTGCTCGATCCGTCGACCCAACGCCCCGAAGATCAGCCACAAGAAGAACTGGGGCCCGGCATCCAAGGGGGTGGCCGCGCAGTTCTTCGACATCGGCGACCTGACGCCCGACGGCCCAACGGCCACGCTGCGACTGGTGTGCAATCTTCGCACCGCCGATGGCAAGGAGCATGCCTACGGCGTGGACAGCCCGCTGCTCGGCTACTCCTATTACGGTGAAGTACTGCTCGACTGGATCACCGAGCGTCTCGCGCATCAGAAGGGCTCGCCGGAGACTCCGCTCGAGGACGTCGGCGCGCTGATGGTGGCGTCCGGTCATCCGTCCAACGTGCTGATCGGCATCGGCGCGACGCGCTACACCGAGCTCGGCGAATCAACCTTCCTGCACCCGGGTGACGAGGCGATCGTGCGGGTGTACGACACCGCCTCTGACGCGTTCTCGGAACTGCGGCAGGTGGTTTCGTCCCGCTAGGAGCTCTGATGGCCGGCGTGGATGCTGGTCAATCGCTCAGTAACTCGTCGAGGACTGCCAGGAACTCCTTGGCTCGCAACGGGGTGAAGGCGGGACTCGGTCGGGTGCCAGGGACGTCCAGCGTCACCAGCGTGGACTTGATCGGCCGCCAGACGTCGAGCGGAAGCCAGCGACGCAGGTCCGAACTGCCCCAGATCCGGAAGCGGTTCAGCACCAGGCCGAGTGCCTCGGCCCGATAGCCGCGGATCGAACGAAGCGGGATCACCTTCGAGGTTCCCGACGGGAAGTGGTAGCGGCGCAAGGTGATCGCCTGCCGATCCAATTGGATCAGGCCGTCGTCGTACGTCGTCTGGGGCTGGCTCACGCCCTGGCGCTCCTGAGCTCGTGGCCCTTCGACGTCAGGCAGCGGCCGTTGGTCAGATTCCACGACCAGCCGTGCAGGTTGCACGTCAACGTGGTTCCGTCGACCACGCCGAACTTCGACAGGTCCGCCTTGAGGTGAGGACACCGGCGCTGAATCTCCCAGCCGTCCAACGTGATCGACGCGGAGTCGTCGTGAGCCTCGGCGAACCAGCCGTCCGCATACGCGATGCGCTCGTCGGTGAGGCACTTGAAGAACGTGTACAGGTACTCGTTGTAGCCGCCCACCCGCCACGCCTTGAAGCGGGTCGAGAGGAAGATGGTATTGACCCAGTCCGGCTCGTCGTCCCGCAGTACGGTGCGGACCAGTTCGGGCGCGATCTCGAAGCCGTAGCGAAACTTTTCGTCCGGAATCGCTTCGCGGACAGCTCTTTTCGGAAAGTCCAAGACCATCGTCTCCGGGCCCAGTCGGAGCTCGACGGGATAACCGATGCCATCGCAGATCTGGTCGCTCTGCAACATGATCGGCTCGAACTTGGCCCGCAACGGTTCCAGCAGCGACTCGCCCGTGGCGGGGGCCCAGCCGGCCACTTCGGCGGCCAGCACCGGAGCCATTCGCTGCGCGTACTCCTCGATGTAGGCGGCCTTGCCGGTGGTGAAGATCGTCACGGGGTCGGCGACGGGGTGGATCAGTGAATTCAGTTGCGAGCCGGTGAAATCCGCCGCGGAGGCGGGAATCATCAGCAGCCCGCGGTCGTGACCGTGGGTGCGCATCTGGTCGAGGAAGACGACCTGATCGGGAAAGATGTTGGCCGGGTCGCCGTGATCGTCGTTGAGGTCCCGAAGCGCGGAATCGAGGAAGCAGGGCGGCCCCGCCGATGGGACCACCCAGGTGGCGTCGACCTGCGCGATGTACTGCCTGCAGCGGTCCATCTGGCGCTGCCGCTTCTGGATGCCGAACGACTCCTTGGCGCGGGCGGGCATGTCGTAGACCATCGGGTACCAGATGGCGCCGGAGTACTGAAGCATGTGCACGTCGACGTGGCCGAATTCGGAGTCCAAGACCTCGAGATCGACGGGGCGCGCGTCGTTCATGTTGAACGCGACCGTCTCTCCGTCGGAGACCACCAGTCCGGAGTCCCCGATGGGGCCGTCGGCCGGGGCGCGAAGGGCGATGATCATCACGTCGAGATCGCCCTTGGGGCCACTCACCCGATGCTTCACCGAGTCCGTGGTTTCGAAGAACCGGCGAAAGCCCAGCGACTCGAGCGCGCGGCGCAGGTCGGGCACCGGGTAGTCCGGCAGCAGGACGACGGCATCCTTGTTGACGTGCGCCGCCAGGTGCGCCGGATCGAAGTGGTCCCTGTGCAGATGGCTGACGTACAGGTAGTCGCAGTCGCCGAGGCTGTCCCAGTCCAACTGACTGTTGTCCGGGAACGGGAACCACGACGCGAAGTAGGCCGGGTTGACCCACGGGTCGCAGAGAATGCTCCCGGCGTCGGTGTCGATCCGGAAGCCTGCATGTCCGACACTTGTGACCTGCACTTATTGCCCTCCCTGCGGGGTATGCGCCGTGTCGATCCTACCGGGACCAGCCGGCCTGCTCCTCGCAGCGCTCCGGGTCGCGCGTGATGCGCCCGCCGCACGTCCCCGGCGCTGAGCGCAGCCTTTCCGACCGGTTCCCTGGGCGGCAGCACTAGGCTTGCCGTCGTGGAGCCGGTATACGGGACTGTCATCAACCTCGCCCGCTGTGTGTGGCGGCTGCAGGGGCTGAAGTTCACGGTCACGGGCCTCGAGAATCTGCCCGTCACGGGTGGCGCCGTGATCGCGATCAATCACACCAGCTACTTCGACTTCACCTTCGCGGGTCTGCCGGCCTTCAGGCAGGGGCGCGGCCGCAAGGTGCGCTTCATGGCCAAGCGGGAAGTGTTCGACAACAAGGTCAGCGGACCCATCATGCGCAGCCTTCGGCACATTCCGGTCGACCGTGACAGTGGCGCCGCGTCGTTCGCCGAGGCGTGCCAGAAGCTCAAGGAGGGCGAGCTGGTCGGCGTCTATCCAGAGGCGACGATCAGCAGAAGCTTCGAGATCAAGGAGTTCAAGTCGGGCGCCGCGCGCATGGCGATCGCCGCGGACGTGCCGATCGTCCCGCACGTCGTGTGGGGCGCTCAGCGTGTCTGGACCAAGGGCCATCCCAAGAACATGCGTCGGCCCAAGGTGCCCATCTCGATCGCCGTCGGCGAGCCCATCCAGCCGACGCTGCCGGCCGCCGAGCTGACGGCGCTGTTGCACACGCGCATGCAGCACCTCCTCCAGGAGGTTCAGGATGCCTACGGGCCGCACCCCGCCGGCGAGTTCTGGGTGCCGCACCGGATGGGCGGTGGCGCACCGACATTGGCCGAAGCCAATCAAATGGACGCCGACGAGGCGGCCGAGAAGGCGGCCCGCCGCGAACAACGCAACGAGCTGGACGAGCCCTCGGGGTAGTGGCATGGAACCGGTCTTCCGAACTTTGGAGATCGCGGCCACGACCGCGGTGCGAGCCACCGGTACGCGGCTCACCTACCAGGGCGTGGAGAACATCCCAGCGACCGGAGGCGCGGTGATCGCCATCAACCACACCGGCTACCTCGACTTCCTGCCCGCCGCTCTGGCTGTCAAGAAACGGCGCCGGCGCCTCCGATTCATGATCAAGGCCGAGATGCAGAGAGTAAAGGTCATCGACTTCCTGATCAGGCATTCGAAGACCATCCCGGTGGACCGTCGCGCGGGCGCGGGCGCCTATTCCGTGGCCGTCCAGCGGCTGCGCGAAGGCGAGCTGGTCGGCGTGTACCCGGAGGCCACCATCAGCCGAAGCTTCGAGCTCAAGGAATTCAAGTCGGGGGCGGCGCGGATGGCCTTGGAGGCGCAGGTACCGATCGTTCCCCTGATCGTGTGGGGGGCCCATCGCATCTGGACCAAGGACCACCCGAGGAACCTGGGCCGCGAGAAGACCCCGATCACCGTCGCGGTCGGGCGGGCCCTACCGCCGACCGGCACGGCCGAAGATCTGATGAACGAACTCCGCTTGGAGATGACCGCGCTGCTGCACGGCGTTCAGCAGTCCTACGATCACCCGCAGGGCGCCTACTGGGTGCCCCGTCGGCTGGGCGGTAGCGCCCCGACCATGGAAGAGGCGAGAGTGCGCGAAGAAGCCGAACTCGCCGAACGAGCCCGCAAGGAGTCGGAGAACCACTAGTGCTGCCAACTCTCATCGCCACCGACGTCGACGGCACCCTGCTCGACGAAGACGAGCTCGTCACGCCCCGCACCAGGGCCGCTGTCCTGGCCGCGGTCGACGCGGGCACCCAGTTCGTGCTTGCGACGGGCCGGCCACCGCGCTGGATCTCACCGGTCGTGGACGCCCTCGGCTTCGCGCCGATGGCGGTCTGCGCCAACGGTGCCGTGCTGTACGACTCAGCCACCGATCGCATCCTGTCCGCCCAGACGTTGTCCGTCGAGGTGCTCACCGAACTGGCCGAGGTGGCGACGCGCGTCATCCCTGGTGCTGGTCTCGCGGTGGAACGCGTCGGCCGCAGCGCGCACGACGCCGCAACGCCGCAGTTCCTCAGCTCGCCCGGTTACGAGCACGCGTGGCTCAATCCCGACAACACCGAGGTGTCGATCGAGGACGTGCTGAGCGCACCCGCGGTCAAGCTGCTGATCCGCAAGGCAGGCGCCCGCAGCGCCGACATGGCGGCCGCGCTGGCCCCGCACGTCGGCATCGAGGGTGACCTGACCTACTCCACCAACAACGGTCTGATCGAGGTGGTGCCAATCGGTGTCAGCAAGGCGACCGGCGTCGACCAGGTGGCCAGGCCACTGGGCATCACGGCCGAGGACGTCATCGCCTTCGGGGACATGCCCAACGACATCCCGATGCTGCTGTGGGCCGGGCTCGGCGTGGCGATGGGCAACGCCCACCCCGAGGCGAAGGCGGCTGCCGACGAGGTCACGGCACCCAACTCCGACGACGGGTTGGCGCGGGTGCTCGAGCGTTGGTGGCTCTAGCTCCGGTTGTCGATGGGTGTGAAGCGCTCGAGCTGAACCGGTGAGTCACCCTGTTCCAGCGGAATCTCGAGGGCGATGCCGCCGATCACGCGGGTGACCGTGCCGTTCTCGCGGTCGAAGTTCAGCGTGCCGTGCTGGAAGTTCTGCACGATCCACTGCGGCTCCTGGATCTCGCCGCTGGTCGGCAGGCCCAGCGCCCCGCGTTCGAAGCCCAGCTTGCCCCATGCCTCGTAGATGGATCCGGTGACGGGTTCCGCGCCGCTGTCGGGCGACCAGTAGAGCGCACCCTTGTCGAACCTCACGTAGCGCGAAGCGCCATCCCCTGGAGTTTCCGGTGTCTGGGGGGCACCCAGCGGGCTCGCCTCACCACCCATCGATGCCCACTTCATGAAGATGGCGCCGCCGCGCAGCGTATCGGCCAGATCCCTCGGGCCGATCGGAGTGTTGAAGTGGGCGGCGGTGTCACGCAGGAGGGGCATGGCCGCGTACGCGGCGTTGCCGGGGCAGTCGGTGTTGCCGACGTCGCGGTGCGTGAAGATCGTCGGCAAGGGGACGGCGGTGCCCCTGGCGAACTTCGTGAACGAGCCTCCTGCCGAGTTCAGCACGACGGTGCCCATCGGGTCGACGTGATCGAGGCCGAGGCGCCAGCCGAGCAGCCGCCCCGTGGTGCGCAGCTGAATGGGCGTCGGCGGCACCAGACCGAAGTTCCCGAGCATGGCGACGCCCCACGTGTCGACGTTGAAGCCGCCGGTGTGGGCGCCCTCGACGGGCCGGTCGACGCCACCGGCGCGACCTTCGAACACCTGGCCGTACTTGTCGACGAGCGCGTTGTAGGCGATGTCGCACCAGCCGAGCGTGCGGGTGTGGTACTCGAAGATCGAGCGGACGATACCTGCCGAGTCCTCGGGGGAGTAGTCGTTGCTGCCCGCGGTGTGGTGCACGATGCCGGCTCGAACTGCGCTGTCGTACACCGGTTTTCCGCACACCTGCGACTCGTCGGCGCCCCACTGGGACCGCCCGATGATCGCGGGTGGGACGCCGGGTGGCGTGGCGGCCTCGGGCGGCAGCGACGAGATGTCCACCGGCGCTTGCGGGGGGCTGATCAGTACGGCCTTGAGGTCCTGGCTCAGCGGTTGTTCGACGTTGGCGGGGAGGTAGCCGAGATCTGTCTTCGGCGCACCCGGCGGGGGAGTGACGACGGGGCCGACCATGGCCGGTCGCTTCACCGCGATCTGCACGTCGGTGGTGCGACCGACGAAGACGGGATCGGTGCCGCGCACTCCCGCGCCCTCGGGGCCGACGCCCTCGAGCGTCTCGGCCTCGTACCACGGTCCCCACGAGCCGTTGGTCTTCTTGGCACGGACGCGGGCCGACGTCCCGCTGAGGTCATCGGCGGTGAGCGCCACCATCGCGAACGGTGTGTCCTGGTGCAGGTCGCGAATGGTCTCGCCGCCCCCGATGCCGGTGAGCGGGCGTTCGACGATGAGCGGTGTCGTGGCGAGCGGTGTGCGGTCGGGTGTGCTCGGCACGCCGTAGACGGCCAGCGGCACCAGCACTGCCGTCGCCGCGACGGCAGAGAAGAGCAGCGACGGCAGTTGGCGGCGACACGGCACGGCCCGATGTTACGTATGTGTCAGGTGTTACCAGTGTTTCGACACGGTTTGTGGTGGGTACTTCTCGCGCGCAACGGCACCGCAGAGCCAGTTGACGGCTTCTGCGGTGCCGTTTCGTCGCAGGAACTAGGCGCCGGGAACCGCTGCTGCGGCCGCCGCCGGAGCAGCCGCTGCCGCCGCGGGTGCCGCACTCTGCATGGCCCCCGTGATCATCGGCATGACCATGCCCTTGAGCAGGTCGATCGCCTGACCGGCGCCGAGGGTCTGGGCCGCACTGCTGAGATCGCCGAGCAACCCCCCGCTACCGCTGGAAGCGGGCGCACCGAGGCCGAGTGACGGATCGGAACCACCGAGACCGCCGAGGATCGGGTAGGTGCCGGCCGACGGGTCGAGTCCGGTCGGGTTGGCGATCGGAACCTCACCCGCGCCGGGTAGGCCCAGACCGAGTCCCGTGTTGGCCGCGGGCGTGGTCAACCCTGGCAGCGCACCGGTGGGGCTGGTCAGCGCCGGGTTCGACAGTGCGGGGTTGGTCAGTCCGGCGTCCCCGAGGCCGGGCGTCGTGAGCCCTGGCGTCGTGAGTCCCGGGGTGGTCAGACCAGGCGTCGTGAGCCCCGGCGTCGTCAGACCCGGAGTGGTGAGGCCCGGGGTCGTCAGACCCGGAGTCGTGAGACCTGGCGTCGTGAGCCCTGGCGTCGTCAGACCCGGAGTGGTGAGGCCCGGAGCGGTCAGGCCGGGCGCCGTGAGACCCGGAGCGGTCAAGCCGGGCGACGTCAGTCCCGGGGTCGTCAGGCCGGTCGCCGGAGCGCCGGATCCCGTCAGGAGGCCGGTCGGCAGCGGCGGCAGATTGACCCCGAACTGCGAAAGTCCCTGGGAGAGGGCTCCGAACAGCTCGTTGGGCAGGTCGGTGACGAGAGCGGCCTGGACGAACTCGCGGTGTTGCGGAGCTGCGTCGTTGGTGGTGGACAGGTCGGACAGTGCGACAACTGCGACTGGACTTGCGACGGCCAGGGCGGCGACTGCGCTCATGGCTGTCGAGAGCTTGCGTCGACGACGGTTAGGCACGGAAGTCTCCTCATATTTTCTTCGGGCCGTGGCTTCTTTGGACCGTGTACTTGGACTGCGGGTGTATTAGTGCAACGCGTTCGATGGTACGGCTGGGACTGATGTGTCTAGAGTGATGATGCGGAATCGTGAGCGAATTGCGACCTGCCGCGGCAGAGCGACCGGCCGAGCGCGCATTCGGGCGGCGACCTCCGCGTCGGATACCCTTGCTGCCGATGACAGCTCCTTCTTCCCAGGTCGCTGCGCTCCAGCCCGCCGGCCGCTTTGACCTCTTAGTCGTCGGCTCCGGATTCTTCGGCCTGACGATCGCCGAACGTGTGGCCACGCAGCTCGACAAGCGAGTTCTGGTGCTCGACCGCAGGCCCCACATTGGAGGTAACGCCTACTCCGAACCGGAGCCGCAGACCGGTATCGAGATCCACAAGTACGGCGCCCACCTCTTCCACACGTCCAATCAGCGGGTGTGGGACTACGCCAGGCAGTTCACCGAGTTCACCGGTTACCAACACCGCGTCTTCGCGATGCACGCCGGGCAGTCCTACCAGTTCCCCATGGGTCTGGGCCTGGTGTCGCAGTTCTTCGGCAAGTACTTCACCCCCGACGAGGCGCGTCAGCTCATCGCCGAGCAGTCGGCCGAGATCGAGACCGCCGACGCGCAGAACCTCGAAGAAAAGGCCATCTCGCTGATCGGCAGGC
>JAOPWT010000037.1 GCA_025965555.1 Mycobacterium sp. | reverse complement strand
CATAGCCGTCGTTGATGCCCTCGACGCGGTTGAACTCCGGGAAGGTCCAACCGAGGTGCGCCGACCCTGGAGGCAGGCCGGGGATGCGCAGTTCGTCACCGAGCTTCAGGCCATGCCGCTGGGCGATGATGGTCGGAATCTCAAGTGGCACGCCGGGACCGGCAGCGGCCTCCTGGTCGCGGGCGCGCTGCTCACAGTCGAACGAGCCGACCAGCAGCTCGATCTGACACGATCCGCCGAGCAGGAAGAACCCGTGAGTGCCGCCGGCGACGTCCACCGGGGTCAGGCCGGCGACGATCGGGATGACCGCCTCCGCTCCGGTGACTTCGGAGCGCAGCCGGTTGACGGTCTCGACCGGCAACCGGCCGCTGACGTTCGGGGTGACTTCGACCACGCCGACGTTGGCGCCGCGGATGAGCGACGGGCCGAATGAGTCGAACGGGCGGGCGAGCTCGGTTTTGAGGATCAACGTTCCGAGCACCACTGACACCCCCAGCGCGACGCCGATCGCGCTGAGCAGCGTCCGGCGCCAGTCGGCGATCAACGCGGCGAGGTGGATGCGCCGGAACGACAGCCATCCGGCGCGAAGTCCTTGCATCACGGCCCTGCGATGGGTGCGGCGGAGTCGACTTCGGACGCACGCCCGTCGACGAGATGCAGCCTGCGGGAGCCGTAGCGCGCGGCGGCCTGATCGTGCGTCACCAGGACGACCGCCGCGCCGTGTTCAGCTGACACAGAGCGCAGCAGATCCAAGACCTCGGCCGACGACTGACTGTCCAGGTTTCCGGTGGGTTCGTCGGCGAGGATGAGCGATGGGCGCCCCACCAGCGCGCGCGCCACCGCCACTCTTTGCATTTGTCCGCCCGACAGTTCTGCCGGCCGGTGCCGCGCGCGGTCGCCGAGTCCGACCCGTTCCAGTAGTTCCTCAGCGCGTGCGTCGGCGGTACGGGCCCGCATACCGTCGAGCACCAGCGGCAACGAAACGTTCTCGATCGCGGTCAGCATGGGCACCAGATTGAAGAACTGGAACACGAATCCGAGGTTGCGCCGCCGGAATGCCGCGCGGGCCCCGGTGCTCATCGCCCACACGTTCTGCCCGGTCACCGCCACCGTGCCGGCGTCCGGCGCGTCCAATCCACCGGCAATGTGCAGAAGGGTCGATTTGCCGGCTCCCGATGGTCCGGTCACGACGACGAATTCGCCTGCGTGCAAGGTGAAGTCGAAGTCGGAGAGCACACTCACCTGCTCGTCGCCTCTGCGGTACGTCTTGCCGACGCCCTTGATCTGCAGCACCGGCTTCATGCCTGCATCGCAGGCATCCACAGTGACGGCGAGCGTCCCGTCAGGAAACATCGAATTGTGCCTCACATTCGGGGTCATGACCGATTGATCGTTACCCGCGTCAGTTGGGATGGGCCCAGTAGTGCACTACTGCAATCCCAGCTGATCTCGGCGCGGCACTACTGGCGCTTGACCGCCACTTGACGCAGGCGACAATATCGCGACTTCTGCCAACGACAGTTCCAGAAGCCCATAGGCTTTGCGCATCAGTCAGCCAGGGGGCGCTACCGGACCGGCGGAGAATTCTGCGACGCCGGTGGCGGAGGTGTGCCGATCGTGCGGAGCGGTGCGACACGAGGGCGCCAGATTCTGCGCGACATGCGGGTCACAGCTGGTGACGTCGCTCGACACGGCAAAGTACAAGCAGGTCACAGTGCTGTTTTCCGACGTAGTGCGATCGATGGACATCGCGGCGGCCCTGGACCCCGAGCGCCTGCGCGAGGTCATGACCGAGCTGGCCGAGCGATCGGCGGCGGTGGTACAGCGTTACGGCGGCACCGTGGAATTCACCGGCGACGGCGTGATGGCGTTGTTCGGGGCGCCAATTGCCTTGGAAGATCACGCTCTTCGGGGCTGCCTTGCCGCGCTCGCCATCCAGGCGGCGGCGAACCAATTGGCGGTCGAGGTGGCGCGCCGCGATGGCGTGACGCTGCAATTGCGAATCGGCCTGAATTCGGGTCGGGTAATCGCCGGTGAGCTCGGCTCGGGGACTCTGGGGTACGCCGCGATCGGCGCTCCCGTCGGGTTCGCGCAACGGATGGAATCGGTGGCGCCCCCGGGTGGGGTCATGCTCTCCGAGTCGACCGCCCGCCTGGTTGAGCGCACCGTGACATTGGCCGAACCCGAGCGGGTACGCATCAAGGGGGCCGACGAACCGGTCTGGGCCCGCAGACTGGTGGCGATCAACGCCCCCAATGCCCAGGGCGAACGCGCGGAGGCGAGCCTGGTCGGCCGGCGCTGGGAGATGGCGGTACTCGACGCCATGGTGGACCGCGCCATCGGTGGTCGCGGAGGCGTCGTCAACGTGACGGGACCGCCGGGCATCGGCAAGAGCCGGGCGGCCAGGGAAGTCGCCGCCGTGGCGGCCGGGCGCGGGGTGGAGGTGTTCTGGGCCTTCTGCGAGTCACACACCGGCGACATTCCGTTCCACCTCGTGACTCAGATGCTGCGCTCTGGCACCGGCGTGTCCGACCTCGACGGTGACGACGCCCGGACGCAGGTGCGAGCCGTCATGCCCGCTGCCGATCCGCAAGATCTGCTGCTCTTAGATGATCTGCTCGGCATCGCCGACACCGATGTGCCGCTGCCGCAGATCGGTCCGGATGCGCGGCGACGCCGCTTGACTGCCTTGATCAACTCCGCGACGCTGGCGCGCACCGCACCGGCCCTCTACATCATCGAGGACGCGCACTGGATCGATGCGATCAGCGAGTCGATGCTGACCGACTTCCTCACCGTCATTCCCCGCACCTCGTCGATGGTGCTGATCACCGCCCGCCCGGAATACGTCGGAGCGCTGACACGGGTATCTGGTGCCCAGTCGATAGCGCTTGCGCCGCTGGCTGATTCGGAGTCCGCCGCGATGCTGGCCGACCTGTTGGGGTCGGATCCGTCGGTCAGCGATCTGGCAGTGGTCATCGCCGACCGGGCTTCGGGGAATCCGTTCTTCGCCGAGGAGATGGTGCGCGAGTTGGTGCAGCGCGGGGTGCTGGCCGGCGAGCATGGTGGCTATGTCTGTCGGGCGGATGTCGCCGAGGTCAGCGTGCCGGCCACGGTGCAGGCAGCCATCGAGGCGCGTATCGACCGGCTCAGCACGCCGGCCAGACGGGTGTTGAACGCGGCGTCGGTGATCGGAGCACGCTTCGGGGCGGAACTGTTCGCCGCGCTGAAGATCGACCCGGCCTTCGACGAGCTGCTCGGCGCCGAGCTGATCGATCAAGTGCGGTTTACCCCCAGCGCCGAGTACGCCTTTCGTCACCCGCTCATCCGCGCGGCGGCCTACGAATCGCAGCTGAGGTCCGACCGCACCACGTGGCACCGGCGACTCGCGACCGCAATCGAAGAGTCTGATCCCGGCGCGGCGGAGGACAACGCGGCGCTGATCGCCGAACACCTGCAGGCGGCTGGTGATCTGCGCACCGCCTATGGCTGGCACATGCGTGCCGGCGCGTGGTCGGCCACCCGTCACTTCGGCGCCGCCCGACTCAGTTGGGAGCGGGCCCGCTTGATCGCCGACGCGCTGCCCACCGATGACACCGACCACTCGTCGATGCGCATCGCTCCCCGGACCATGCTGTGCGTTACCGACTTACACGCCAAGGCAATTCAGGACAGCTGGGGGCGCTTCGGCGAGCTGCGCGAGTTATGCGGTGCAACCGGGGACCAGGTCTCGCTGGCGATCGGCATGACCGGGCTGGCGACCGAACTGCTCTACGCCGGGCGCTCGGGTGAGGGCTCGCGGCTGGCCTCCGAACAGATGATTCTGCTCGAGTCGATCGGCGATCCGACCTTGACGGTGGGGTTGTCATTCGTGCCGTTCGTGAACTGGTTCGATCACGGTGAATTCGGCAAGCTCTTGCGGTGGTCTCAGCTCGTCATCGACCTCGCCGACGGTGACCCCGTTAAGGGGGCCGGCTTTGGCATGGGATCACCGCTTGCGGCAGCGCTGTCCATGCGCGGCGTCTGCGCGTGGTGGCTGGGCCATCCGGGATGGCGGCGGGACCTCGACGCCGGCCTCACAATGGCCCGTGACAGCGATCCGGCGACGCTCGTTCTCCTTCTCGCATGGACCAACGGTTTGGAGGTCGCCTACGGCGTACTCAGGTCCGATGACTCCGTGGTGCGCGAGATGGAGGAGGCAAGACAGCTAGCAGAGGCAACCAGCGACGACATCGCCCTCGGCATGGCTGAGTACGCGCTGGGTGTCGTGTTGCTGAATCGGGAGGCCGACGTCGACCGCCACCGTGGGATGGAATTGGCGGTATCGGCCATCGACATGTGGTGCGCGCGTGGGCCACATCTGGTTGCGGTCACCGAATCGGCCCTCGCCAGGGAGCGGGCCAGGCGCGGCGCCGCCGATGCTGCCATTCCCGTGCTGCGCGACGCCGTGCAAGAGCTCCGCCAGGCGAACCGGCTCGGGTTCGGCGTTTGGGCAGTCGGTCTCCTCGTCGAGACGCTGTTGGAGCGAGGCCGCGACGGGGATCTGGCCGAAGCTCGAGTCGAGATCGATTGGTTGGCGAACCTGTCGGCCGATCAACGATCGCGGTATGCGACATCACGCTGCTGCGACTTCGCGCACTGCTAGCCAGAGCCCGCGGCGACGATGCCCCACACCGGGACTTGGCGACCCGCTATCGCGCGAAGGCGGAATCGCTGGGCTTCGAAGGGCACCTCGACTGGGCCGAGGCGATGCTCGAGGGCATCGACTAGCAGCAACGATTCAACGCCAGCCTGCCCCTCGAAGGCTGGCGCTGAATCGCGCTGCTCACTCGGTCCGGCCTGGTGGGCTGATCAGCGCCACCAGCGGCGTGCACCCCATGCCCCGTTATGCGTGCGTTGCCCACTGCCGTTCCCGTCACTTGCCGTGTGGCGAACTCCCTGCGGCAAGTTCCCCGATGAGAATCGTCACTCCGGGGGGATGCAGGGACTGCAGTAGTGCACCACTGCAATCTGGCAACGTTGCGACGATGCATTACTGACGCATGACGATGCATTACTGACCGCATTGAGTGGAAGGGTGGATGCGACGTGTCACCTCGGTTGCGTCCTGGCTCCCGACCACGCGGTGATCACCGGCGTAGTCCTCCAGCGACTCCTCGATGTCGATGGTCAGCACCGGACGCGGACTCGATTCGACGAACGTGCGGTAACCGTGTTCGTACGCCCATCGGACACCCTGTTCGAACAACACCGGTTGCCGCAGATTGGCGAACCAGTAGTCATTGTCGAGGATCGTCGTGTCAAGCCCGGCGCCCGTGACACCAGAGATGAACGCGAGCTCGGCGGCTCGCGGCCGCAGTCCAGAAAGCGACTCGTGCAGTGTCTCCCGCAATGGCTCGACGTCGGCAGAATGCGAAGCGTAGTCGATGGGAATCCGGGTGGCCGGCACTTCGTCGCGCTCGCACACGACCATCAACGCGTCCAGCGCCACCGCGTTCCCGGTCACGATACCCGTGCGCGGACCATTCTGTGCCGCAACGGAAATCGATTGAGTCCACGGCTCGATGAGTGTGTGAATCCGTTGCATCGCGCACGCGATCGAGACCATTCCTCCGGTTCGCGCCATCGCCCTGATGGCCCTGCTGCGAAAAGTGACGACCATCGCCGCATCTCGCAACGAGAGGGCTCCCGCGACGTAGGCCGCCGCGATCTCGCCTTGCGAATGGCCGAGGACCGCGTCCGGCTGGATTCCCAGTGCCCGCCAGTGCGCGGCCAGCGACACCATCACCGCGAACAGGACGGGCTGCGCGACATCGACGCGGTCAAGGCTTGGCGAACCGGTGCCGCCGCGCACGACCTCGAGCAGCGACCAGTCGACGAACTCGGCAAAAGCGACCTCGCAGAGCCGCATCTGATCAGCGAAGTCCGGCGAGGAGTCGAACAGCTCAACCGCCGCGCCCGTCCCCCGCGATCCGTGTCCCGGAAAGACGAAGACGGTTGCACCGGTGGCGGTTACCATGAACGGCGCGTCTCGCCGGAGGCGATTCCCGTCAACACCTTGGCGTTCGCTCCGCTGAGGCCCGACGGCGACGCGGGCCGGCCGCAGCCCCGGTCGCGCGGATTGCAATCCGCGTTGCTCTGCAGACCACGGTCCGACATTGGTCGTTTCTCCGTCCGTGTCACGGGGAAGACCGCACCGCCGGTCTGACTCCCCTCGGTGCAGATCGTCGCCCACCTGCGGCGCGAGGGGCTCAGTAGCGTCGTACTGCACTCGCACACGGCTGGGACCTGCACTACTGAATAGATGAACGGAAGGGTTCAGGGTGACCTCGATGGCCACCACACCCACCTCCTGGTCGCGGTCACCGTTGACGACGACCTGGCCCGACCAACCGCAGCAGGACCCCGGGGCGCGGAGGGTGCGCATCTCCGTCGTAAACAACGGCGGTGCTTACAGTGCCGACAACGTTCAGTAGTGGCATGACCGCCCGACGCGCCCTGTGGTGTGTACTCACCGCCGATACGAGAAGTCGTCGATCATTGTGACCTCAAACCTGCCGTTCTCTGGCTGGGGCCAAGTGTTCCGCGAGGCCACCATCGCTTCGGCAATGATCCACCGGACTGCCGCCGCGCCGGACCCGAGCATCAGCCGCCCTGGCAAACGATTCGACCGCGGTGGCCCATGACGCCCAGACGGGGTGCAATCGGTTGCGAAATGGACTCCTGAATGATGCCCCCAAGCCGTAGCCTAACCATAGGAATCCGCGTCACGGAGGATTCCCCGACGGCGAGGACCGCACGATGCCACGACGGGTGACCATCGACGACGTTGCGCAGCTCGCGCAGGTGCACAAGGCGACGGTGTCCAGGGCCTTGAATGCCCAGACGCGCGACCAGGTCAATGTGGAAACGCTCAAGCGAGTCAAGCGTGCGGCCCTCCAGCTCGGCTACGTGCCCAACGCGATGGCACGCGGACTGCGGATCAGTCGATCGATGACGATTGGGGTGATCATCCCCGATCTGATGAACCCAATCTTTCCGCCGATCATTCGCGGGATCGAGCACGCCCTGCAGCCGCGCGGCTACACCGTCCTGGTGGCCAACACCGACTCCCACGATGACGTCGAGGTGTCGGCTTTCGAGTCGCTGCTGCAGCGAAGGGTCGACGGCTTCATCCTCGCCACGGGACGTCTCGGTGAGCAGCAAATCATCGAGGAGGCGTCGGCCGGGAATATCCCGGTCGTGATGGTCAATCGCGACTCAGGCGTCGGGAAGTATCCGTTCGTTTCGGGGGACAATGTGGGCGGGATCATCTCTGCGATAACACATCTCGTAGAGCTGGGCCACCGCCACATCGTGCACGTCGCAGGCCCACCCAACTTCTCCACAGCACTGTCCCGATCGAGAGCGTTCCAGGCGGCGGCGCTGAACGCGGGCATCCTCCACGACACCATCAAGGCTGAATCGTTCACCGTTGACGCCGGGTGCGCAGCGGCAGAAGTACTGTTGGAGCGTCGCGGTGAACGTCCCACCGCCCTCGTCGCGGGCAATGATCTCGTTGCACTTGGCCTAATTCGCCGACTGCGCAGCCACGGGTTGCGTTGCCCCGAGGACGTCTCGATAGTCGGCTTCAACGACATGCCGTTCGCCGAAGACTTCTGGCCGCCGCTGACCACTGTTCACGTACCACTGCGCGAGATTGGCGCCGAGGCCGCTCGGCTCCTCCTCCATGGAATTGAGTCCGGTGAACA
>JAOPWT010000024.1 GCA_025965555.1 Mycobacterium sp. | reverse complement strand
GTTCTGGTACCGATCGACCAAGGCCGTCATGCGTCGAGCCGTTCCCGTCGGACTCGTCGTCGTTGTGCTTCTCCTGGCCCTCGGCGCGCCGTTCCTCGGCGTCAAGTGGGGCTTCCCCGACGAACGCGTGCTGCCGACGTCGGCATCGGCGCACCAGGTGGGCGATCAACTGCGCCAGGACTACGTGGACAACTCGTCCACCGCGGTGTCGGTCGTGGTGCCGGACGCGGACGGGTTAGCCGAGGCGGACCTCGAAAGGTACGCCGCCGACTTGTCCCGGGTGGCTGACGTCTCGTCGGTCTCCGCCCCGACGGGCACGTTCGTCGCAGGCAAGAAGGTCGGGCCGCCGTCCACCGCGACGGGCGTCGCCGACGGCAGCGCACTGCTCACCGTCGCAAGTAGCGCACCGCTGTTCAGCGATGCGTCCGAGACGCAGCTCGACAGACTGCACGACGTGCCAGGACCCGGCGATCGCGACGTTCAGTTCGCGGGCATCGCCCAGGTCAACCGCGACAGCGTCGAGGCCATCACCACTCGCCTGCCGTGGGTGCTCGGGCTGATCGGCGTCATCACCTTCGGCCTGCTGTTCCTACTCACCGGCAGCGTCGTGCTACCGCTGAAAGCCGTTGTGCTGAACGTCTTGTCGTTGACCGCAGCGTTCGGAGCGCTGGTGTGGATCTTCCAGGAGGGGCATCTCGGTGCGTTCGGCACCACCTCGACGGGCACGTTGGTCGCCAACATGCCGGTGCTGCTGTTCTGCATCGCATTCGGGCTCTCGATGGACTACGAGGTGTTCCTGGTCGCGCGCATCCGCGAGTTCTGGCTCAGACTCCGCCCGCGGGCGGGCGCCAGCAACGCGGAGCAACGCGCGGCCAACGACGAGAGCGTGGCCCTCGGCCTGGCCCACACCGGCAGGGTCATCACCGCCGCCGCTCTGGTGATGTCGATTTCGTTCGCCGCGTTGATCGCCGCCCAGGTGTCCTTCATGCGAATGTTCGGCGTGGGGCTGACCCTGGCGGTGCTCGTCGACGCGACCCTGGTCCGGATGATCCTGGTGCCTGCCTTCATGCACGTGCTCGGTCGGTGGAACTGGTGGTCGCCAAGGCCACTGGCCAGATTGCACGATCGCATCGGCATCAGCGAGTCGGGAGCCGAGGACGACGAGAGGGCCACGGCGAAACAGAACCGCAGCATGGCCGCGTCGACGGACAATCGGTGACGTGACGGTCAAGCCACTCAAACGTCGCCGCGCCCCACGGGGCTCTGGTGAGCATCTTCACGACGAGATCCTGGACGCCACAACCGATCTACTGATGGAGACCGGACAGGCCAAGGCCGTGTCCATCCGTTCGGTCGCGCAACGCGTCGGTGTCACCCCGCCCTCGATCTATCTGCACTTCGCCGACAAGGACGCGCTGCTCGATGCGGTGTGCGCCAGGTACTTCGAGGCGCTCGATCAGGTGATGCAGCAGGTGGCACTGGATCAGCCATCGACCATCGACCGGCTCCGCGCGCAGGGGCTGGCCTACGTCCGCTTCGCCATCCAGAACCCCGAGCTGTACCGCATCGCCACGATGGGTGAGGGCAGGCCGGGCAGTGATGTCGACATGACGTTGAACAGCTCGGCGTTCGTGCACATGCGGGCGTCCATCGAGTCCCTGATGGAGGAGGAGATCTACCCGTCGGGTGACTCCACCATGGCGGCGCTGGAGCTGTGGACCGTCGCGCATGGTGTTGCCGCACTCGCCATCTCGCGGCCCTACCTGCCGTTCGGCGACGTCGAGGCGTTCGCCGACCGGGTGATGAGGTCGGCGTGCTGTGGTCACATCGTGACTGGCAAGCTGGGTCTCGACGGGCCGCCGCAGGAGGCTGTCGAACTGATCAAGGGATTTGCCGGCGCCGGCGGGCGCAGCGACGGGAGAGGCGATGACTGAAGCCGTGGACAACCCGTTCTTCGCCAGAGTGTGGTCGAAGATGTCGACCCGCGAGCCGGAATCGATCCGCCGATTGCGGCGCGAGAATCTGGCCGGGTTGTCGGGCCGGGTGCTCGAGGTCGGAGCGGGGACAGGCACCAACTTCGCCTTCTACCCGGCGACGGTCACCGAGGTCGTTGCGATCGAGCCGGAACGGCGGCTCGCCGTCACCGCGCGACAAGCTGCCGGGCAGGCGACCGTGCCCGTCACGGTCAGCACCGACACCGTGGAGAAGTACCAGACCGGCGAGCCCTTCGACGCAGTGGTCTGCTCACTGGTCCTATGTTCGGTCGAGGACCCCGAGTGCGTTCTGCGCCAACTGTTCTCGACTTTGCGGCCAGGTGGTGAGCTCCGCTACCTCGAACACGTCGCGAGCGAGGGGATGCGGGCTCCGCTGCAGAAGGCGGCCGACGCATACCTGTGGCCGCGGCTGCTCGGCAACTGCCACACCCACCGCGACACCGAACGGTCGATCGTCGACGCCGGCTTCCAGGTCCAGGAGGCGAGGCACGAGTGGGTGCTGCCATCATGGGTGCCACTGCCAGTCTCCAAGACCGCGATCGGCCGGGCCACCAGGCCGGATGACTGAGACCTAAACGGGTGTGCCGAGACCCGTGCCCATCTTCCTCAGCGTGAAGTCATTGGCAGGACCCACCGGGCACGTGGCGGACTGCGCGGAGACACCGCTCACTTGGCCCACCAGCGTCGTGGCATCCCATGACCACGTCTGTAACTCCGCGCCGCGAGTGCCATCGGGGCAGCTGTGGCCATCGGGCCTGTCGACCGTCATCGTCCAGCGGCCACTCACGAGTTGCGCATCGCCGCTCCAGCCGCTGGAACTGCTGATGTGCGCGACGCACCCGCTCGAAGGTCCACAGGCATCACGGGCGGTCCACGCGGTGGTGGCTCCTGCACCGATCAGGTTCAGCGAATACGTGCCGCTGAAGTCGTCGGCCCACGCGGGGCCGGCCAATCCCACCGACAAACCAGCGGCGATCAGAGTCGCCGCCACGCTACGGCCAACAGCCACGATTCCTCCATTGCAGTTGGCAAGCATTCTGTGGGAATCGGGGGACTTTCGCAGCACAACGACCAAAGACACGACGCAGAAGCCCTGAATCCGAGTCCGAAAGCTCTCTCCGACATCAGAAGTGGCTGCCCCACGAGTGGACCGACCACTAGCCGAGCAGAACGGGCAGTCGCTGGAGTAGTCCCGGCAGCGCCGTCGCGGACTTCTCCCGCAACGAGATCGTGGCCCGCTCGGATAGCGGCGTCTGCTCGGGATTCACCTCGATGACGGGAATGCCCTCGGCCAGAGCCAGCTCGGGCAGACCCGCCGCGGGGTAGACGATTGACGAGGTGCCCACCACGATCGCGACGTCGGCACGGCTGACGGCCTCCACCGAACGGTCCCACGCCTCGGTCGGCAACTGTTCGCCGAACCACACCACGTCGGGACGGATCAGACCGCCGCACGCACACCGTGGCGGCTCGACGGTCTCGACCGGCTCCGGCATCTCGGGCAGCGGACCGTGGTAGGCCAATCCGCAACGGTCACAACGGAAGCTGAACAGGCTGCCATGCAGGTGATACACCCTGTCGCTGCCTGCGCGCTCGTGGAGATCGTCGACGTTCTGGGTGACGACGTGCACTTCGGCGCCGTCCTGCCACGCTGCGACCGCATGATGGCCGTCGTTCGGTTGAACGGACTTCATCATGTAGTGCCGCCACAGGTACCAGGCCCAGACCTTCTCGGGGTGGCGGCGCCAACCGTCGGAACTGGAGATCTCGTAGGGGTCGACCGTGGCCCACAGGCCCGTCTCGACGTCGCGGAACGTCGGTACACCGCTCTCCGCGGACATGCCAGCTCCGCTGAGCACCGTCACCTGCACGCCACCAAACTAGCCGCTTTTTGTGATACTGGACACGTGACCGATTTGGGGGAGTGGGTTCGCGTCTATCCGGACGGCGCCAGGCCGCTGTTCGATCAACTGCGAACCCAGATCATCGAGGGTGTCCGGGATGGCAGGCTGCCACCGGGAACCAGATTGCCGACCGTCCGTGAGCTTGCGCATCAACTGAACATGGCGGTGAACACGGTGGCACGTGCCTACCGCGAACTCGAGGCGGCCGGAATGCTGGAAACCCGGGGCCGATTCGGCACGTTCGTCGCTCGGGCGGACCCCGCCGACGCCGCGATGGCGACTGCCGCGCACACCTATGCGGCGACTGCCAAGGCGCTCGGCGTCGGGAAGACGGACGCGCTTCGCTACGTCGATACGGCGTTTAGCTAACCGAATTCGAGAAGGGTCAGGGCAGGGCGAACGGAGTCCAGCAATGGAATGCGCCGCGCTGCCGACATCACCGCGTTGAGTACGTGACCGCGGCCCGCGGGGTAGGGCACGTCGTGGACCGCGCGGACTCCCGGTATGACGTCGACCAGCTTGGCCGCCTCGGCGGCGGACAGACTGAACGGCATCGGTGGCACGCGGTAGCGAAGTGACGTCGGCATACCGCGCCGCGCCAGCCCAGCGAACCACGACGGTGGCAAGTCGAACATCATCTGGCCGCCGGGAAACCGTCGGGCGCACTCGGTGATCAGGCCCATGGCGTCGGTGGGCTCCAGATACATCAGCAGGCCCTCGGCGGTGATGAACACTCCGCCTTCGGTGTCGACCCGATCCATCCAGCTGTAGTCGAGGGCCGACTGAGCGCAGATGGCAACCCGGTCCGAAGGCGGAAGCAGCTGCTCGCGCAGTTTGGTGACCGGTGCCAGATCGACTGTCATCCAACGGAACTGGTCACCGACGCCACTGGCGTCGATGCGATAGAAGCTGGTCTGCAGGCCTTCGGCGAGCGCGACGACCGTCGCCGATGGATGGTCGATCAGGTACGTGCGGGTGGCGTCGTCGAAGGCCAGGGCCCGCACCGCCATGTCCTGACGCCTGGTGTAGCCGAACTTGGCGAAGTCGAACTCGATCGAGTCGACCAGTTGGATCGCCATCGGGTCCTCGATGATGGAGTCGGACCTGCGGGCTTCGTGTGCCCGCACCTGCAGCGTCAGCAATGCCGTCTCGGAGACGCCAGTCAGGGCGACGTCGACCTTCGGATTCTGATTCCAACTCGGAGAAGAACTCACCTCCGCGAATGTACCGAAATCACTTGGCCAGGACTTTTTCGATGGTCCTCAGGTTGTTCCGGGGGAGGAAACCGATTCTTGGCTAGAGGCGACGGCGACACGCATGCAAGTGCCACTCGGAGCCCTCGCACGCAGGCTTGAACTGCCAACCGACTCACGTCCGTTGTGGCGGAATACCTTGTCGGAGAACCAATATGACACTGTGCGGCGACTGGAGTTTCACCAGACACTCTCACCGCGATGACGCTTAGTTCCTACGACGGCACCGCACTGCGACTTGACCCCGAGTCGAATCGCCTAAACGCCGTTTCCGCTCGGCGCATCGACGTGGTCGCGCTACTGCCCAGAGTGTCTGAACGAATCACGGGGTCGATGGCGAATAACATGGCGACTGGGATGGTTGTTTGCTCGCGGAAGGCACAGCCGTCTTCTTCGCGCCGAGTTCGTCGAGGACCTCGTCGACTGCCGCCTGGAACAGTTCTTCCTTGCGGTCGAAGTGGTTGTAGAACGAACGCCATCCCGACATCCGCAGCCTGGGTGATTTCGAGTACCGGAACGTGGAGTTTGCCGGCCGCAATAAAAGCCTGCGCGGCGCGGATGAGTGCCGCGCGGGCGCGCATCATGCGCCGTTCCGGGCGGTTGCCAGCGACTGGCTGCGCCTCAGTCATGCGCCGATTCCTCCAAGCCGACGATGGTGCCGTGACTGTTGCCGTGACTGATAGCGATGAGGCAGAGCTGCTTCGCGTCGCTGGATTGGCACGAGCGCCAGGACGCAACAGGTTCAAAACGCTTGGGGTGTTTGCCGGTCACCGTCGCGGTCGGGCACATGATGCCGGTGTGGCGGCGGGCGATGTCGTGACCGACGCCCCGCTGATGTGCGAGGGCCAGACGCGCGGTGGCCAGCACGTCGCCGGGCACGGCCGTCTCGGTGTCTGGTGATCGCGCACTGCCTTACACCGGCGGACGATTCCTCGACACATCAATTCTGGATGTATTGGCATGACGTCCCGTTCGCGATCGACACCACGGACGTCACGGCACTCATCCGGCATGTCTTCGACCAAGACACCGAGGCCCTGGGTCACATCCAGCGATATACCGAGCGCGACACCAGGGCCGGAGTGCTCGAGCAGCGCGTCCCGGCCGATGTCGTGGGTCTGCGAATGCGGCGCATACTGCACCGGCTGGCCACGGCCGAGCAGAGCAGGTGAACGGGACACTCGACCCTCGGATCCGCCTTGGCATACCGGAACTCGACATCAACCCGTACCCCGCCGACGATTCCGAATTCGACTTGGTCGTTTCAGATCGCCGTCTCGTCGCCGAAGGTGTCGCCGTGTTGACCTCCAGCACGCCGGGTGAGGTCGGTGCAGGAGTTGGTCTGGGCCCTTGCGTGCGGCTAGGACGTCGGCTTCGAGGCACCGCTGGTCCGTCAGCCGGTCGACCCCGGCGGCCGCTGAGGGGCGTCGCGTGTGCCTGCACTATCGTTATTTGAATTAACTTAACCAGCGGTTCGTGGCACGTCCGAAGCGACTGCCTCGCCCTCGCCGAGATGGGAGTAGACATGGACCGGGGTAAGTTCGCTGGGTTGTTCGACCTCACCGGCCGGACCGTATTGGTCACCGGAGGCACCCGCGGGATCGGCTTGGCACTAGCCGAGGGTTACGTCTGCGCCGGTGCCAACGTCGTGGTGGCCAGTCGTAAGCCCCACGCCTGCCGAGAAGCCGCCGAGCATCTAACCGACATGGGCGGACGCGCCATCGGCGTGGCCACACACGTCGGCGATCTAGACTCGCTGCGCGATCTCGTCGATGCGACGGTCTACGAGTTCGGTGGTCTGGACGTCGTGGTGAACAATGCGGCTCTCGCGCTGGCTCAGCCGCTCGGGGAGATGACGCCGCAGGCGTGGGACAAGTCCTTCGCGGTCAACCTGCGCGGACCCGTGTTTCTTGTCCAGTCCGCACTGCCCCACCTCGTCGAGAGCGAGCACGCAGCGGTCCTCAACGTCGTCTCGGCGGGCGCGTTCATTTATTCGCCGATCACGTCGATGTACTCTGCCGCCAAGGCGGCGATGGTGTCCTTCACCCGTTCCATGGCCGCGGAATACGCGGGCCGCGGCATTCGGGTCAACGCGCTCGCGCCCGGCTCGGTGGACACCGACATGGTTCGCAAGAACACGCCCGAATTCATTGACGCGATGGCGCATTCGGCGCTGCAGCAGCGGATCAGCGACCCCGACGAGATGGTCGGCGCCGCATTGCTGCTCTCGTCGGATGCCGGCAGCTTCATCACCGGGCAGACCATCATCGCCGACGGCGGCATGGTGGCCCGCTAGCCGCTACTGGCGACTCGGCGGGCTTGCGCGGCACGTCATTGCGCGTGCGACGTCAGTGAGATACGTTAATCACAATCACGATACTGAGGGCATGGAGACGTACGAATGCTCGACACCGAAGACATCCGGGAGTCCAACAAGCAGGTTCTACGCCGCGCGATGGCCGCGATCGGAGCACTCGACGTCGATGCCGTCCTCGCCGAACTCCACGACGACATGCTGCTGCAACTGCCCTACGAAGAGCAGGTCCCCGACCTGGACAAGGCCGGGTTCGGCGAACTGTTCACGGTGATGTTCACGCTGTACAAGCAGTTCGACATCACCGTCGACGAGATCTTCGATCTCGTCGAACCCAACCAACTAATCGCCCGCTACCAGGGCGACTGCGTCGGTCGAGACAAGGACGTCCGCTACGCCAACTCATACGTCGGCATCTTCCGGTTCACCGACGGAAAGATCACGCTGTGGTGCGAATACGACAATCCCATCACCACGTTGAAGTCTCTCGAAGACTTCGCCGCCGAGTGATGCCGGCTGTCCTGACCGAGAGCCGCCCCGGCGGCATCGTCGTCATCACCATCAACCGTCCCGAGCGGCGCAATGCCCTTGATTCGCAGACGTGCTCCGAACTTCATGCGATCTTCGATGATCTTGACGGTGACCCCGCGCTTCGCGTCGTCGTGATCACCGGCGCGGGAACGGCGTTCAGCGCCGGTGCCGATCTGAAGTCAACGCCCGACGATTTCACCCACACGACGACGACACCCACTGCGGCACTGCTCGGTGCCGTGCAGAGCGACGTCGCCCGCACCTTCGCCGCCCAGGAACTAATGGCGTCATTGTTCGAGAAGATTCACCGGCTCCGGCAACCCGTCATCGGCGCGGTCAACGGTTTCGCCCTCGGGGGTGGCTTCGCGCTGGCGCTGGCCTGCGACATTCGGATCGCCACGGCGGACGCGACGTTCGGCGCCGTCTTCATCCGCCACGGTGTCTCTGCCTGCGACATGGGCACCAGCTACCACCTACCCCGATTGGTCGGGGCGTCGCGATCGGCCGAACTCATGCTGACCGGTCGCGTGTTCGACGCCACGGAAGCCGCACGGATCGGACTGCTCCATGCCATCGTCGAGCCGCCCGACCTCCTGCCCAGCGCAGTCGCCAAGGCTTCTGAGATCGCCACGCACGCACCACTGGCGGTGTGGATGACCAAGGAGACCATGTGGCAGAACGTCGACGCGCCAAGCCTGCGCCACGCGCTCGATCTGGAAAACCGGACTCAGGTGATGTGCACCGCCACCGGCGAACTTCGTGATTCGTTTGCCGCCTTCCGCGCCAATGGTTCGGCGCGATGGAACCCATTGTGACGCACCGACACGGAGACTAACCATGAGTGAGCTCGTCGACTATCAGGGGAAGCGCGTCGTCGTCACCGGCGCCGCGTCGGGCGTGGGCGCCGCCCTCGTCGAGGTGTTGCGGGAAGCCGGGGCAGATTGGATCACCACCATCGACGTGCGGCCCGGCGGCTCGGTCGACCAGACCATTGCCGCCGACCTCAGCGATCGCCGAGCGGTCGACCGCGCCATCGCCGAGATCGCCGGACCGGTCGACGTGCTGTTCAACAACGCCGGTGTCGCGGCCACCGTCCCCATCGACGTCGTGATGGCGGTCAACGTGCTAGCACCCAAACGTCTCACCGCGGGCGTGGCCGATCAGATGACGGCCGGCGGCGCGGTAGTCAACACTGCGTCCACCGCCGGTGGCGGTTACCCCGCGCACCTGGGCGAGATTCAAGAGCTGTTGGGCATCGACGAGTGGGACGACGCTTTGGCCTGGGTGCGCCAGCGTCCCGACCTGACCGCCAACCCGTATGGCTTCTCCAAGGAATGCGCTCAGGTCTTCACCATGCAGGTCGCCCCGGGACTGGCGGCACGCGACATTCGGATCAACAGCGTGTGTCCCGGACTGATCGAAACCCCTCTGTTGAAGGACTTCTCGGCCACGATGGGCCAAGATTTGCTCGACTGGATGGTCACCCAGAGCGGCAACCGCCGCGCGACCGCGCTGGAGATCGCGAACGTGCTGGCCTTCCTAGGATCCGACGCCGCCAGTTACATCAGCGGATCCAACGTCATTGTCGACCACGGCTTCACCGGGGCGTTGACCACCAACCAGCTCGACTACTCGACCTTCCCCACCTCGTGAGGCGACGCCGCCGGCAGTAAGGATGACACCATGGACGACTTGACCTCCAAGGTGGCGGTAATCACCGGCGGCTCATCCGGAATCGGCTACGCACTGGCCACGCCTTCGCCGGCGTACGGCGGTGGGCCGACAGTGGGAGCTAAGCCTGCAGGACTGGAACTGGGTCCTCGACGTCTGCTTGGGCGCGTCGTCAACGGTGTGCGGTCCTTCGTCCCACGCAGGTTGGTCAACGGCGAACCGGGCCACGTCGAGAAACGCACGAGGTCTTCACATGCCCAGCCATGCTGCGAGGCCGAGCACGCGCCTCAGACGTAGTCGGCAGTACACCATGCTGCACCTCGCGCTGATATCGTTTACGTTATCGCTGATAACGAAGCACGTGGCGGTCGACCGCGCGACCCCGACAAGGACGACGCGGTCCACCGGGCTGTCCGAAAACTATTGGCAGAGCGGGGCTATCAGGCGACCACCATTCCTGCCGTAGCGCGCCTTGCCGGCGTCGGCGCTCCGACGATCTATCGACGTTGGGCTACGCAATCGGCCATGATCGAGAGCGCGTTGGCCTATCGAATCGACCCGCCAAGCATCACCAGCGCCGGCGATTTCGACACCTATCTGCAGAGGTTCGTGGCTGTAGTGGTGGGCTACTTCGCCGATCCCGCCACGCGGGCCGCGGTGCCGGGACTGCTCGTCGAGTACTACGAACAGCCGCAGCGTTATACCTCGTTGGTAGCGCGGGCCGAGGATCCCATCCGGGAACTGTTCCGGTCGGCTCATGCCGACGCGGTCACCACGGGGACGGTCGCGCCGGAACCCGGTGCGGACTACCTATTCGACACCATCATCGGGATTGCGCTGTATCACGGGGCATGGCGCCGCACCGCTGGTGACCGGTTAATCGAGGAGATTCTGGAGGTGGTCCGATCAGCCTCCCGCCCCATGGGTGCCCGGCGGCGCCGCCGCACATGAGCGCTGCGCCGACCGGGATCGATGGTCAAGCTAGTCCGGCCCGGCGGAGTCCAGGCCACGGGCTGCACGCCGACACCTCAGGACACTCGCCGGCCGCACCGAAGTGGAGAGCCGCCGAGCTAAATGAGATGGCTGCGAGGAGCCGGGGTCGGGATTCCTAAAATCGTGCGACCGGCGGAGTCGACCGATGACGTCGGCCCGTTTGCCGAGAAGAAATTCCAGGGTGAGCTCGATGCCCTCGATTTCACCCTGCCAGCCGTCGTCATCGGCTCGCTGGCGCCGCGCTACGAGGTCGGCTTCGATGTCATCGAGCCGGTGCAGAATTTTTGGATCGCCGTTGAGCAATGGGCAACGGACACAAGCATGTTCGTGACTAAATGGTGTCGTACGGTCGACCGCAACTGCCGAGTTCGACCTTTCGTTTGTCGAAGTGAGCTTGAAACTCTGCCCATTCGTCGTCGGTGACGGTCATCGGAACATCTCCAGCATCGCGAAGGGCCTGCAAGCGAGCCAGTGCCTCGTCCAGTTCCTCCGGCTTCCGCGGTGGCATGGCTAAAAAGCGGATGTGTGGAAAACACCCGCCGAAACCCTCGGCGCGGTGGTGATCGCGATGGGGTTGCGGGTTACGCAGGCGGTCGCCAGCACCCCGGCTTTCGACGTCATCCTCATGCACAGTTCCTCGTCAGGGGTGGTTCACTTCGCCAGTGGGCATGATTGAATCCCGAGCTTGGTGGACTGACGTTCGTCGACGCAGGCCCGTCGGCCGGATCAACCGCGATCCGCACCGCCACCCCGCCAGATGGCGCACCACCGTGACGGAGGTGGGGGCGTTCTTAGTCGTGTTCAGCGGCACCGGCGCTCGAAGAAACTCGTCATCTGGTTTTTCGCCTGACGAATAAGCGGACGAAACTAGGTGGTTATGGCTGCGGGAAGCCAGTCCTTTGACGACGAGTTGGCAGGGCTGTTCGATCATTCGCAGGACATGCGTTTTGCATCGCGGGGTTCGACGGGTACCTCAAGCGCGCCAATCCGGCCTTCCCACGCCGCCTCGGGTACACCCTTGACGAACTGCTGGCTTCACCGTTCGTCGACAACATCCACCCCGGGGATCGTGAGTCGGTCGAAGCCGTCTTGCGTCAGCTTGCGGCGGGCAACCCGGTCGTCGGTTTCGAGTGTCGACACATCCGTGCCGACGGCGCGGTGCGCTGGTTCGAGTGGAGCACCAGCAGCCGGCCCGAGGCGGGTGTGATGTATGGTGGTGGCCCGCGATGTCACGGACCGCCGCTTGGCCAGCGACGAGTTGAGCGCGCTGCGCAGGGTGGCCATGGTAGCTGCGGAGGGTGCGGCGCCTTCGGACTTTTCACCGTGGTCGCCGAGGAGGTGGCCCGCGTCGTGGACGTCCCCGTTGTCACCGTCGTGCGCTACGAGCCCGACGCCAAGGCAACGGTGTGCTCCACGTTCCCAACGGAGCTGGCGCTGTTTCCCGCGGGGGTTCGATGATCGCCGGATTCTGTTGTGCCCGAATCCATTCCAAGCTGGACATGTAGTCGAACACCTTGGGCTGGATCGAGGAGGCGGCCACGTCGGACGAGTCCAGCGTCTTGGTGACCGGGAACCGGCCACCTTCAGTCGGTTGACGACATTGGAGGCATCTCGAGCTGCCAGTTCAGTTTCGACGAGAGCCCGCAGCACTTCCTCGGGGTCCGGCGTTGGGTCTTGGCGGTGAGTAGGAGCCCGCGATGGTGCGTTCTCGCCGGCTTCGTGTCGATGACTTTTTTGACGGTCTTATGGGTGGTGCCGCAGAGCTCGGCGGCGCCCCCGGTATGACCCGACTTGTTGATAGGCAGAAATGATGTCCATGCGGTCTCGGAGACGCCGGTCAGGGCGACGTCGACCTTCGGACTCTGATTCGAACTCGGAGAAGAACTCACCTCCGCGAATGTACCGAAGTCACTTGGCCAGGACTTTTTCGATCGTCCTCAGGTTGCGGGTGGTGGTCGACGACTTGTAGCGCTTCTTGCCCATCGTCTTTCCGATGGTGGAGTCGAGTGTGCCGGACCTCGGTACCTGCCAGTAGAGGACGCCCTTGCCGCGTTCCACTTTCTCGTCGGGTCCCGCATCCTTCGCGAGGCCCGCCAGCTCGTCGAGAACCTCGGCGCCGGTGACGAAGGTGACGTAGGAGTGGTGGCCGTCGACATCCCGTTCGAAGGGAAACGCCTCCGACACTGCCCGCACGGTGTCGACGTCGTAGGCCAGGACCCAGGCGTCGTAACCGAATGCGTCACGCAGCGCCTTCTCGGCCTTCTTCCTGACCGCGTCGACCTTGGCGCTGCTCGTCAACAACACGTTGCCACTGGCCAGCACGGTGGTGACGTCGGAGAACCCACCTTGGGTGAGGGCAGCCGCGACGTCGGCCATCTTGAGGTTCACCCCGCCGACGTTGACGCCGCGGAGGAAGGCGACGTATCGCGTCATCCGAACTCGCCGAATTCGAGGTAGTCGTACGCGATTTTGCCGTCGATCGAGGTCATCCGTTGATGGTAGGGATTCGACTGCGGAATAGGGGCCGACTGCCCGCGCCCAGCCGTACGCTGGCGAACATGACCCGCCAGGTGTTCGACGACAAGCTGTTGGCCTTGATCGGTGGCAACTCGCTGGGTGTTCTCGCCACCATCAAACAGGACGGCAGACCCCAACTGTCGAACGTCGCCTATCACTTCGATGCGCGCGAGGTGGCCATTCAGGTGTCGATCACCGAGCCGCGAGCCAAGACTCGCAACTTGCGGCGGGACCCGCGCGCGTCGATCCACGTCAGCTCCGACGACGGCTGGGCGTACGCGGTCGCGGAGGGCGACGTCACCCTGACCCCGCCCGCGTCGACGCTGCACGACGACACCGTCGAGGGTCTGATTGCCTTGCACCGCAACATCGCCGGGGAACATCCGGACTGGGACGACTACCGCCGGGCGATGGTCGACGACCGGCGCGTGTTGATGACGATGCCGATCACCCACGTCTACGGGATGCCACCAGGCAGGCGCTGAGCCAAACCCGTCGATCGAAGGGCCCGTTGCAGGCTAGTCTTGCGGCATGGCCGAGGAACCCGAAGACGAGACCAAGCGCAAGTTCCGCGAGGCACTGGAACGAAAGAAGGCCAACGCAGGCGGCGGCTCCGAACACAAGGACGGTGGACGCAAGCACGGTCCCCGCTCCACCGGCCCCGCCGAGGCCCACCGGGAATTCCGCCGCAAGAGCGGCTAGTTGCTCTCTGGACTCAGGCTTCGGCGGTGGACCGTCGCTCCTGAAAGACGATCGCCGCCAGACACATCGCCGCGAGCACGGCCGCTGCCACGGCGAACGTGACACCGGCAGTGCGCAGCCCCACGACCTGGCTGGCGAATCCCTCGCCGATCACGGGCAACGAGAGGGCGACGTAGGCCACCACGAAGTACGTCGAACTGACCTCGGCGCGGCGGTTGGCCGGCGCGACCTCTGAAATGGCCGCGAGCCCGCGGCTGAAGCTGATGCCCTGCCCGACGCCCGCCACCACGGCGGCGACGAGCAGGAGTGGCAGCGACGAGAAGTGCAGTGCCATGGCCAGCACGACCATGCCCACGGCGAGGATCGCGCAACCGAACGCCACCGCCCGCCTCGGCGGGATGCGACGGGCCACCAATTGCGCAGCCGCCGAGACGAGCAGGATCGAACCCGCGATGGCTCCTGCGACGGCGTGGTTGTCGATGCCGATGATGGACTTGACGAAGGCGGGCACCACGGCCGTGAAGAGTCCGGTGACGGCGAACCCGGCGAAGGCGGCCGTCGCCGCGGTCAAGAACACCGGCCGGACTTCTGTGGGCACCGAGATCTTCTGAAACCCGATGCGTCCCTTGCGTTCCGATGTCTCGGGCGCCAGCAGCACGGCGCCGATCGCGAGGATCACCAGCGCGATGTGCACCAGGAACGACAACTTCAGTGGGCTGGGGGCGTACTGAACCAGCAGCCCCGCCACCACCGGACCTATGCCGAGTCCGCCGATGTTGGCCACGGTCGCGATGGCGGTGGCGAGATCTCGCTGATTCGCGGGGGCGGCTTCGATGACCGCTGCGGTCGCGGTGCCGGTGAAGACGCCTGCGGACAGACCGGACAGCAATCGGCCCACCAGCAGCAGCGGCACGTCGTCGGCGAACAGGAACACTGCGGCGCTCAGCAGTGCGAAGACGGCACCTGCGAGCAGTATGGGGCGCCTGCCGATGGCATCGGACCACCGACCGAACATCAGCAACGCGGCGAGCACGCCGACGGCGTAGGTCGCGAAGATGACGGTGGTCGTGAGCACCTGGAAGTGCATCTCGTCGGCGTACAGCGCGTAGATGGGCGTCGGCAGCGTCGTGCCCATCATGACGGCCACGAAGGCATACGCCAGGAAGACGAATCCGAACCGCCTGCGGGTCGACGTGGTCTGCGGTTCGGTCACTCGGACAATCGTAGGCACGTGCCGATCAACGTCGTTAAGCCGCCCGGGCTTCCCGCGGCCTCACGCTCATGGGTGCCCGACTGCCTTCTCGGCCCCCACACCCGTCAGCGACCGGACCTCCATTTCCGCGTTCTTCTCGGGGTTGCCCCGGTCCGACGAGGTCAGCGTGCCGACGATGCCGAGGATGAACGCCAGTGGGATCGACACGATGCCAGGATTGGCCAGCGGGAACCACGCGAAGTCCGCGCTCGGGATCATCGCGGTCTTCGCGCCGGACACGGCGGGGGAGAAGATGATCAACACCAGCGTGGAGATCAGCCCGCCGTACATGCTCCACAGGGCGCCGCGTGTGTTGAAGCGAGGCCAGTACAGCGAGTAGATGATCGTCGGGAGGTTGGCGGCGGCAGCGACCGCGAAGGCCAGCGCCACCAGGAAGGCGACGTTCTGGCCGTTGGCCAGGATGCCCAGCCCGATGGCGAGGACGCCGAGCACCACCGCGGTGATGCGGGAGACCCTCACCTGCTGCTGTTCGGTGACCTGGTTGTTCTTCAGCACGCTTGCGTATATGTCGTGGGCGAACGACGCCGACGCTGTGATCGTCAGGCCTGCGACCACCGCCAGGATCGTGGCGAACGCGACCGCGGAGATGACGCCGAGAAGCACGACCCCACCGAGCTCGAAGGCCAATAACGGGGCCGCGGAGTTCTGTCCACCTGCCGCCGCCAGGATGCGGTCGGGTCCGACCAGCGCGGCGGCGCCGTAACCCAGTACCAGGGTGAAGAGGTAGAAGGCGCCGATCAGTGCGATCGCCCAGACCACCGAGCGGCGGGCCTCCTTGGCCGTCGGCACGGTGTAGAAGCGCATCAGCACGTGCGGCAGACCTGCGGTGCCGAGGACCAGGGCCAAGGCCAGCGAAATGAAGTTGATCTGCGAGGTGAACGTTCCGCCGTACTGGGCGCCGGGCGCCAGCACGTCGCGCTTGGCCACGCCTTCGGTGGTGGCGCTGGAGATGGCCTGCTGTGCGGAGCCGAGGATCTCGGAGAAGTTGAGCCCGAACTTGGCCAGCACGATCACGGTCATCGCGCCCGCGCCAACGATCAGCAGCACGGCCTTGATGATCTGGACCCACGTGGTGCCCTTCATGCCGCCGACGAGCACGTACACGATCATCAGCACGCCGACCACGGCGATGACGATCGACTGGCCGCCCTTGCTCTTGACGTCGAGCAGCAGCGCCACCAGTCCACCGGCGCCCGCCATCTGCGCGAGCAGGTAGAACAGCGACACCGTCAGCGTCGAGGTGGCCGCGGCCACTCGGACCGGACGTTGCTTGAGCCGGAAGCTGAGCACGTCGGCCATCGTGAATCTGCCGGTGTTGCGCAGTAGTTCGGCCACCAGGAGCAGGGCGACCAGCCAGGCCACCAGGAATCCGATGGAGTAGAGGAAGCCGTCGTAGCCGTAGACGGCGATGGCGCCCGCGATGCCGAGGAAGCTGGCCGCCGACAGGTAGTCGCCTGCGATGGCGATGCCGTTCTGCGGGCCGGAGAACGAACGGCCACCGGTGAAGAACTCGTCGGCGGTGGCGTTGCGCTTGCTGGCGCGGATCACCACGACCATGGTGATGACGACGAACAGCGCGAAGATGCCGATGTTGGCGGCCGGGTTCCCGACCGTGGAGGCCGCGGCGTAGAGGCTCATGCGGACGGCCCCTCCAACTCGGCGCGGATCGCCGCGGCGCGGGGGTCGAGCTCGCGATTGGCGAACCGGACGTAGAGCCCCGTGATCACGAACGTCGTCACGAACTGGCCGAGGCCGATCAGGAGACCGACGTTGACGTGGCCGAACACCGGCGTCGCCATGAAGTCGTGCGTGAACGCGCCGAGCACGACGTAGGTGGCGTACCAGAGGAGGAAGAAGGCCGTCATCGGAAACACGAAGCGGCGCAGGCGATGCCGCAGCTCGACGAATTCGGGACTGGCCTGCATGTCGAGAAACTCCTGGCCGCTGGGGGCCGGCGGAAGATTGGTCGTGGACACGACACCTACTCCTGACGCTGGGTGTGAACTGGGAACTGGGTGTGAGCATATTGAGAGCCAGGTCACATGCCGAGCGTTTTCGCAGATCACACGCCGAACCGTGACCGCGTGCGGTGAGCGGTTCCCCGCCGGCGGTGAACGGTCCAGAGTTCAGTCGCGGGGCAGGCGCTCGAGACCCATCCCCAGCCGTTCGGGGACGTGCATTCGCGCGAAGATCCTGGCCACGTCCTGCGGTTTCGACGAGGCGGTGACCCGGCTGACCACCACCATCACCAGGAAAGCGAGGGGTACGGTCACGGCGGCGGGGTAGCCCACGACGGCCGCGGCCCACCCGCCGAGCAACCGGTCGTCGATGCCGCCGGTGATCGCCAGCGTCGTCGCGACTCCGGACGCCACGCCGCCGACGGCCAGCCCGCAGGCGGCGCCGACGCTCGTCAGGCCGCGCCACCAGATGCCAAGCACCAGCAGTGGGCACAGGGTGGACGCCGCGACCGCGAAGGCCAGACCGACGCTGCGGGACAGTTCCAACGACGAGGCGAGCAGGGCCAGCGGGATCGGCACCATGCCGCCGACGAGTGCGGCGATCCGGAAGTCGCGCACGCGGCCGCGCAACACGTCGGTCGACAGCGCGCCCGCGATGCTGACGAGCAGTCCGGACGACGTCGCGAGGAAGGCGGCGATGGCGCCCGCGGCGACGAGAGCCGCCAGCACGGGGGCGAGCGAAGCGACGGGGGATGATTCGGCGCCGAAGCCCCCGCCGATCGCCGCGCCCGGCAGCAGGAGCACCGCCGCATCGGCGGTGCCGGTGATCAACAGTTGCGGCACGAACTGTCTGGCGAACACTCCGAGCAGCGTCGGGAACAGGTAGAACAACGACAGCAGGGCGATGACGGCCAGGGCCGTGCGCCTGGCCGCCGTGCCGTCGGGATTGGTGTAGAAGCGCACCAGGACGTGCGGCAGGCCCATCGTGCCGAGGAACGTGGCGATGATGATCGAGATCACTTGGTACAGAGGATAACTGCCGCCAAGCCCGCGGCCGGACGCGAGCCAGTCGTCGCCAGAGCTCGGTGCGCCAGCGACCACGGGTGTCGCCGAGCCCGCCGCAAGGTTCAGCGTGGTGCCGTGCGCCAGCGTGTAACGCCCCGGGGAGGCGAACGGTGCGTCGGCCATCCCGACGCCGTCGACGTCGCCGGTCACCCTGATGCCGTCCGGGTCGGCGACCTGGACGACGACGTCGGTCTCGACGGTCACGGTGGTCTGTTGCACGACGGCGGGCGGCAACGGCCCGTCGAGATTGGTGCCGTCGCGCATGAACAGGGCGAGCAGGGCGAGTGCGGGCACCGCGATCGCGGTCAGCTTGAGCCAGTACTGGAAGGCCTGGACGAACGTGATGGACCGCATGCCGCCACCGACGACATTGGCGATCACGATGGCGCCCACGGCCACCGGCCCCACCCAAACCGGCAATCCGAGAAGGGTTTTCAGCGCCAAGCCCGCACCTTGATACTGCGGGACGAGGTAGAAGGTGCAGACGACCACCACCACCAGCATCGCGACCTTGCGCAGTCTCGCGGAGCCGAGTCGGAACTCGGCGAAGTCGGGCACCGTGTAGGCACCGGACCGGCGCAACGGCGCCGCGACGAACAACAGCAGTCCGAGGTATCCGGCGGTGAACCCGACCGGATACCACAGCGCGTCGGCGCCGTATTTGGCGATGAGCCCGGCCACGCCGAGAAACGAAGCGGCCGACAGGTATTCGCCGGAAATGGCGGCGGCGTTCCACTGCGGCCCGATGCTGCGGGACGCGACAAGGAAGTCCGACGTGGTTCGGGACAGCCGGATTCCGGAGAAGCCGATGCCGATGGTGGCCAGTGCGGCGGCGAGCAGGGCTGCTGCCGTCAGGGGCGCACCCGTCATGGTTCGCCGTCGACGACGCGGACGAAGTCGCGCTCACCCTGTTCGGCCAGCCGGACGTACAGCCGCCCCATGCCGTACAGCACCGGATAGACGAGCACGGCGAGGATGAGCCAGTTCAACCGGATACCGAACACCTGGATGCCCTCGATCTGGGGAAAGAGCCCCATCAGCAACGGCACTGCCGCGACCGCGCACACGGCCACGGCGGCCAGCCGCAGGGCCAGTCCGAGCTGCGCCCGCATCAGCCCCCGCACCAACGCGTCGCCGACCTGCGTCTGCTCCTGGACTTCCACCCGTGTCCGGATGACCCTGGCACCGCTGCGGTTGGCGAGGATCACGCGCTCGCGCTGCGGACGTCCGCTAGTCATCGCCCGCCAATCCCCCGGTCGCTGCGCTCCTGCCCGCCGAATCCCCTGGTCTCAGGTTTCGCATCGGCTCCCGGATGACCCGGTCGCGGAGCTCGCGGGCCTGGCGACGGCTCACCGGCAGTTCGACCGCGGGCGACGCGCCGTTCGCTCGCAGCCGCACCAACACTGCGCCGTCGGTGGTCCGCACCCCGACGACCAGTCGCAGGGCCACCAGGTAGGAGCGATGAATCCGCTGGAAACCTCTGTCCCGCCAACGGGATTCGAGGGTGCTCAGCGGGATGCGCACCAGGTGGGGGCCGGACTCGGAATGCAGACGGGCGTAGTCGCCCTCGGCCTCCACCCACCCGATGGTGTCCCGTGGCACCAGGTGGGTGATGCCACCGAGTTCGGCGGGAATGACGTCGTCTTCCTCCTCGTCGTCCTGGGATCTGTCGGCCAGCACCCGGCGGACGGCCTCGTCGAGCCTGCTTCGGCGGATGGGCTTGAGAAGGTAGTCGACGGCCCCGACGTCGAACGCCGCCACCGCCTTGTCGTCGTGGGCTGTCACGAACACCACGGCGGGACGGTAGGAGTAATTGGCGAGCACGCCTGCCAGTTCCAGCCCGCTGAGTCCCGGCATGTTGATGTCGAGGAAGACCGCATCGATGTGCCGTCGGTTCAGTTCCCGCAGTGCCGATGTCGCGTCCGCGGCGCTGAGCACCTCACCGATGTCGGGATGCTCGCCGAGCAGGTACACCAGCTCGTCGAGGGCGGGTGCCTCGTCGTCGACGGCCAGCACCACTGGTGACCTGCTCAACCGAATGCACCTCCGCCGGCCCGGACGCCCGATCGGAACTTTGGGACCCGCATGATGACCTTGGTGCCCGCGCCCACGGCCGTCTCGACCACCAGACCGTAATCGTTCCCGAACGCGGCGCGCAGGCGATGGTCGACATTCGTCAGGCCCACGTGCGCGGAATGGCCGCTCACGTCCGGTGTTCCGTCGGCCAGGGCGTCGGCGGGACCCGACCGCAGAGCGTCCGGGTCCATCCCGACGCCGTCGTCCTCAATGGTGATGACGCAATCGGTGCCGTCGTCGCGCGCCACGATCTCGACGCTGCCGCCGCCCCGGCCGGCGAATCCGTGCCGGACTGCGTTCTCCACCAACGGTTGCAGTGCGAGGAACGGAACGACGACCGCGAGCATCTCGGGTGCGACCTGGAGTTTGACCGTCAGCGCCTCGCCGAAGCGGGCCCGCTCCAGCATCAGGTAGCGATCGATGTTGCGCAGCTCGTCGGACAGCGCCGTGTACTGACCTGCCGCGCGGAACGAGTAGCGGGTGAAGTCGGCGAACTCGAGGATCAACTCGCGGGCGCGGTCGGGGTCGGTGCGCACGAACGACGCGATCGTGTTCAGCGCGTTGTAGATGAAGTGCGGGCTGATCTGGGCGCGCAGGGCCAGCACCTCGGCGCGGTCGAGACGGGCACGCGACGCATCCAGATCGGCGAGTTCGAGTTGGCTGGCCGCGTATCTCGCCACCTCGCCGATGGCGCCGAGCATGCCGGGCCCCGGCCGGCGCGACGTCACCGCGACGAGGATGCCGAGCGCGTCTCCGTCGTCGGTCAGCAGCGGTTGAGCGACCATCGCGCCCGCTCGGTGGCTGGACATGATTCGTCGCTGGCTGGTGAGTGCCTCACCCGCGGCGGTCCCGGCCGCGGCGAGCGCATCGGCCGTCCACGTCGCGCGGTCTGACGGGTCGTGGGCCAGGTGTTCTCCGGACGCGGCGTAGAGGACGATGGCGTCGGCGCCGGTGAGCTGTCGCAGGATCGGCGCGGCACGTTGTGCCGAGTCCGCGTCGAGGCCGTGCCGCAGCGCGTGCGCGGCGAGCGATGCGGTGTGGAGTGCGGCGTGCACGGCCCGCTCGGTGGGAGTGGCGACGACGCGGCGGGTGCGCACCACGACGACGGCGGCGGCGATGGCCAGGATCAGCACTGCCGCCGAGGCAATCGCGATCTCGCCCGGCATATCACCTCACACGTTCTGGGCGGGTGTCCGTCACCTTAGACTGGCGCAATGGCGAAACTGCAGCTCGTCCAAGATCCAGCCGCCGATGAGCTGTTGGAGTCCAATCCCTTTGCGCTGCTGGTCGGCATGATGCTAGATCAGCAGATACCGATGGAGGTCGCGTTCGCCGGGCCGCGCAAGATCGAAGAGCGCATCGGCGGAGTGGACGCCCGCGAGATCGCCGACTACGACCCCGACGCCTTCATTGCGCTGTTTTCGGAAAGGCCTGCGGTGCACAGGTTTCCAGGTTCGATGGCCAAGCGGCTGCAAACTCTGGCGCAGACCGTCGTCGACGAGTACGGCGGTGACGTCGTCGGGCTCTGGACGGCCGGTGACCCCGATGGCGCCGAGGTCTTGCGTCGACTCAAGGCACTCCCTGGCTTCGGTGAACAGAAGGCCAAGATCTTCCTGGCGCTGCTTGGCAAGCAGTACGGCGTGACGCCCAAGGGTTGGCGCGAGGCGGCCGGCGACTACGGCAAGGCGGGCACGTACATGTCGGTGGCCGACGTCGTCGACCAGGGTTCGTTGGAGAAGGTGCGGTCGTACAAGAAGGCCGCCAAGGCGGCAGCGAAGGCGAAGGCCTAGAGCGGGTCGCCGTCGAAGCGCTCGCGGGTGACGAAGTCCGCGACCTCCTTGCGCTTGAGCTTGCTGACCTGATGGACCGGCTTGCCGAGCGGCACCACCGCGGCGATCACGTAGTCGTCGGGAACGTTCAACAGCGTCCGCACCTGCGCTTCCTCGGGGATCGCCATCGTGTTGGTGACGCCGCCGTAGCCCTCGCTGCGCGCGGCAAGCAGGACGTTCCAGACGAAGGGGTAGACCGACGCGCCGCTGACCACCCCGATCCGGTCGAGGTTCTGGTCGGTCGCCGCGACCACGCCGAGATCCAGACAGATCACCAGCACGACCGACGCCTCGCGCAGCGGGGCCGTCATCTGCGTGGGCGGCTCGGTCGCTGCGATGGTTGCGTCGTCGACACCGCACGGATGCAACGGGTTCCACGGTGACTCGCCATTGGCGATCTGCGCCGAGTACCGCTTCGCGGCGGGGATCGACAGCTCGGCGAGCCGTTCGCGAGTCGGCAGGTCACGCACCGCGATCACCCGCACGCCCTGGCGGTTGCCGCCGCTCGGCGCGAACCGGGCGTTGTCCAGGATCCGCTCGAGCACGTCGTCGGGAAGTGGGTCCCCCGTGAACTGCCGTACGGCCCCGGTGGTGCGCATTACGTCGTACAACTCCATGTCCCCATCATGCTCGTGGGATCGTGAAGCCATGGCGAAAACACACTTGAGCTGTCCCTGCGGCGAGGCCATCACCGGCACCGACGAGGACGACCTCGTCGAGAAGGCTCAGACGCATCTCTCCGAGGCGCATCCTGGCCGCGAGTACGACCGCGAAATGATCCTCTTCATGGCCTACTGACCGGCGGCGCCTGGTCGCCGAACTGGGCCCCGCGTGCAACGGGAAGACGTCAGGGGACGACGGTCGAGCCGATCGTCGGCATGAACTGACACTGCTTCTCGGTCGTGGTGACCTGGCCGAAGATCGTCGACATGATGCTGCCCGAGCCAGTGTCGGCGATGACGGTCAGCGTCGTCGGACCCGCGGGGTTGATGTCGGCCTGCGGCTTGAGCGTCGCCGTGCCGGACTTGCCCGTCGTCAGGTTGACCCAGGTGACGTTCAACGGCAGCTTCTGCTCGGCGGCGGGTCCCGGCGTGCCCATCGCCGTGAACACGTACGCCGTCTGACCCGGGCCGGGGCCGGGCTTCGGGATCGAGGCGGGGCCTGCCACCGAGATTGCCGTCGCCAGAACGTTTCCACCGTCCTGCAGGCACCCGTTGCCGATCGACGGGTACATGAAGTCCTGCGTCGTCGGCGCGTCCGGCCCGAAGCCGGGAGCCGGAGCTGGCGCCCCGTCCGGACCTGGGACGACTGCCGCCGCCGCGGGGTCTGCGTCGGGCGCAGGCGCCGGAGCCGCGTCGGGGACGGGAGCCG
>JAOPWT010000323.1 GCA_025965555.1 Mycobacterium sp. | reverse complement strand
GACGTCCCGCCGAGCGCGACGAACGTGGCGACTGCCGTCACCGCCGCCGTCCAGCCTGGGCCGCGGCGTACGGCCGCGCGATCTGCCACCGCGCCGAGCAGGCCCAATCCGCCGAGCAGTGCGCCGGTGTGCGCCACGCCTGCGACTCGACCGTTCGAATAGGTGAGCCCCTCCAGTGCCGCCGCAGCCGAACCGAACGCCGCCACCGGATGCCCACGGCGGGGGTCACCCAACAGCACGTCAGCCAGATATCCCACCGCGAGGCCCACCGCCCGGCCGCGGCATGTCGGCACAAACACCCCGGCAGCGTCTCACGAGTGGTGTACTCGACCGCATGAGGCTGGGGCCACCGCAACGGCCGACCCGGATCGTCGACCTCCTCAATCCAGCGGCCTTGCTGTTGCCCGCGGCCAACGTGATCATGCAGCTGTCCTCCCCAGGGGTCGGATACGGCGTGGTCGAAAGCCCCGTGGACAGCGGCAACGTGTATCGGCATCCCTTCAAGCGCGCCCGCACCACGGGCACCTATCTCGCAGCGGCGACGATGGGCACCGATTCGGACCGTGCACTCATCCGCGCCGAGGTCGACAAAGTGCACGCGATGGTCCGGTCGAACGCCTCGAGTCCGTTGTCCTACAACGCCTTCGATCCGAAACTGCAACTCTGGGTCGCGGCGTGCCTATACCGGTACTACGTCGACATGCACGAGTTCCTGTACGGGCCGCTCGACGACGTCGCCGCCGACGCGGTCTATGACGACGCCAAGCGCCTTGGCACGACACTCCAGGTGCGCATCGGCACGTGGCCGGTCGACAGGGCCGCGTTCGACGAGTACTGGAAGCGTTCGCTGGATCAGGTGCGCATCGATCCGCCCGTGCGCGAACACCTTCTTGGCGTCGCTGCGCTGGCCTTCCTGCCCGCGCCCCTTCGACTTCTGGCCGGGCCCCTCAACCTCTTCGCGACGACGGGCTTCCTGCCTGCCGAGTTTCGGGAGCTCATGTCACTGCCGTGGTCCGCAGGCCAGCAACGGAGGTTCGGCCTGCTGCTGCGCGGCCTTCGCGTCGCCGATCGCGTCATCCCGCGCGAGCTCTGGGTCTTCGGCTACCAGATGTATCTGTGGGACATGCGCGCCCGCGCACGCCGCGGCAGGCGAGTCGTCTGACTCGCCTGCCGGGCGCGCTCGATCGGCCCTACTTGCGGTGGCGGCCCCGCGGCTGATCATCGGCCGAGCGCTGGTTCTTGCCCGCTGCCTGCTTGGGAGCATCCGCCGCGCGCTTCTTGGGCGCATCGACAGAGGACCCGGGCGTCTTGACCGCAGGCGCCGTGGCCGGCGTGGCCGCCGTGGGCGCGGGCGCGGCCGGCGTGGCCGCAGACGTCGCAGCGGCGTTGGCACCCTGTTGCGGTGCATCAGTGGAGGCGGTGGCCTCCTGCTGAGGCCCGGTCGACTCCGGAACGCCAGCCGTGACCGGCTGAGCCTGCTGCGTCAACGCAGTTCCGCTGGCCGACGGAATGGCTGCCGGCGACGTATCAGGCACCGCAGTTGCCTGCGGCACCGTCGCCATCACCATGGCGTTGGCCTCCTGCAAGGACGCAGCGACGACCTGACCCGCCGCGGCCAGCGACGACGCTGCCATCTGCATTGCGGCGCTCATGGGCGTCGCGGGCTCCGGCGTCGCGGCGGCGGTCGGCGTCTGCGCCAGAGCCGTCAGCGCGGCAAGGTCCGCGGGGGCCGCCTCCTGCGCATCGGGCATGGCGAGGGCCATCCGCGCGACCGCAGGCGTCGTGCTGGCTTGGGAAGCAAGCTGCTGAATCACGTAGGCGGCCGGCTTCAGGGTTCCGTCGGTGCGGATGACGCCGAAGGTGTCCTCGGGATCGGTGCTCCCCGTCGCGCGGTCCTGAAGCGTCCACACGAACGCGGGGCCGGTATACCCCAGCGTCCGCCACGTGGTGAGCATGTCCTGCAGGTAGGCCGCCTGCTCGGGCTCGCTGACCGCCGACGTCGGCTCGCCGTATTCACTGGCCCAGATGAGCTTGTCGCTGTCGCCGTTCGCCACCATGACGGCGCGCATGTCCTGCAACTGCGTGAGCGGCGACTGCGGATAGGGCGCTCCCTGGGAGAACGGAAGCGAATACAGGTAGGGGTGGAATGACAGTGCGTCGAAGTAGCCCTCGCCGCCGGCCGCGTAGATGCCGTTGACGAACGTCACGGGATTCATGATCAGATCTTCGTAGTCCACGACCGCGCCCGTCACGCCACCGATCACCGTCGCGTTCGGGTCGGCCGCCTTGATCGCGGGATACGCGGCTTTCAGCAGCTCGGTGTAACCCGCCGGGTCGGGCTTGGGGCTGTAGAAGAAGAACGCATTGGGCTCGTTCCAGATCTCGTAGGCACCGACCTTGCCTGCGTACCGCTGAGCCACCAGCCCTGCAAAGTCACCGTATGCGTCCGGGGACGCAGGCGCTCCGCTGATCGGCTGGTTGCCGGGGGCGACTGCCCACGACGGTGACGAGTTGAGGACGCCGAGCACCCCCATGCCGCGGGAGTCCGCGGCGTTGACCATGTAGTCGACTGTGCTCCAGTCGTAGTAGTTCGGCATCGGCTCGACCCCGGCCCACGGGATCATGATCCGGACGTTGTTCACACCGAGCGCCTGCATCTGATCGAGCTGCGCGTCGATCTGTGCCGGCGTCATGCCGTAGAGGTCGGAATCCGCGAACCCGATGGTGTCGCTCGACTCATCGATTGCTGCCACGGGCAACACGTTCATGGTCATCGTGCTGGTCGTCGGCACCATCGCCGTGGCTCCCATCGCGGAAATGGCCAACGTAGCCATCCCCACAAAGACGATCTTGACCATTGGCGGATGCCAGCTCCTGCCAGAACTTTGCCGCATGACTAATTCACCATTTCCTGTTTTCTTTGAGACCCCGCTGCATCGGAAGTCTGCCCGTGAACCGTCTGTTCCCGGTTACTCGGCGACGTAATCGCCATCAAAAGAGCTCTGATCTGCTGATTTACCTCTTGTCAGCGGCCAATTTCAATATCAATTCGACATGAGTGTGCAACTTTGGCAAATATCATGATCACCTGTTTTGCCCGCTAGCAAAATTGTCCGATCGGGGATATATATTTGCTCCTACAAGATCTTGAAACGATTACGCGACCACGGCAAAGAATCAAGCGCTCGTATCTTGAACTTCGCTAGGAACGATTCAATGCACACTCGTTCACGAAAAATACGGGTGTCGTCTGCATGCCGGTGATCCGGTTCGGCAAAGCAGTCCCGGTTGCCAGATTCACCGCGAGCGTCAAAATGGCACACGCGATGGGCGCATGCCAACGAGGTGGGCGTCGAGGAGTTCGCACCGATGTCACCGCAAGAGCTCAAGGAGTTCCTCGGTCGTCATCTCCGTCCGCGAGGATTGACCGCCGGCTTTGGCGGCATGATTGCGCTCGTCGATGGAACCATTCACCACCAAGACATTCGTCGAGCACTCGGCCATCGGCGCACAGTGCCCGTAGATCGCCTGGAACGGATTCTGCCGCTGGTGCCCCGCAACCCGCGCTTGGGTGCAGGACGTCGCATTCGTGGACTACGTCTCGGAGCGACCGACGTTGTCATTCAGACCACGTGGCCCTTGGGCTTCAGTCGCCGGTGTATGCGCTCGCGTGGTCGATGGTCCGTAGCCATTCCGGCGCTCCCTGTTCGGTGTTGAGCCCCTTGTCGAAGACGGCGAGGTTGTGATGCACGTGTACGCCGGTCACCGTCGACTCGGTCATCGAAGGTTCGTCGTTGGCGTCCCGAA
>JAOPWT010000528.1 GCA_025965555.1 Mycobacterium sp. | reverse complement strand
CGCAGGCTGGTGGACGCATTGCGCGACGACCAGACGGACGTCGTGATGGTGCAGGACTTCGTCGACACGCCAGAACTGCGACAGTTCCTGACGAGTAAGGACAAGACGACCTGGCTGCTGCCCGTGGGCCTCGCGGGGGAGATGGGCACGCCGCGGGCATTCGACTCGTACAACCGGGTGTCCGACATCGTCGATCGCACCGTCGCAGGCAGCCCGATGTCGGTGCACGTGACCGGTCCCGCGGCCACCGTTGCCGACCTCACCGTCGCGGGTCAACGGGATCGCCTGCCGATCGAGATTGCGATCGCAGTCCTGGTGCTCGCCGTGTTGCTGCTGGTCTATCGCAGTGCGGTCACGATGCTGCTGCCGTTGGTGACGATCGGGTCGTCCCTGGTGATCGCACAGGCGCTGGTGGCGGGCTACTCCGAGCTGACCGGCTCAGGCGTGTCGAATCAGGCCATCATCTTCCTGAGCGCGATCATGGCAGGCGCCGGAACGGACTACGCGGTCTTCCTGATCAGCCGCTACCACGACTATGTGCGGTCTGGCGCGGACTCCGATCAGGCGGTCAAGGGGGCCATGATCTCGATCGGGAAGGTGATCACCGCATCCGCCACCACGGTGGGGATCACCTTCCTTCTCTTGAGCTTCGCCAAGATGGGAGTGTTCAAGACGGTCGGCGTGGCGTCGGCGATCGGGATCGGAGTCGCCTTCCTCGCCGGAGTGACCTTGCTGCCGGCGATTCTGGTTCTCGCCGGTCCGCGTGGCTGGGTCAAGCCGAGGCGCGAACTGACCACTCGGTTCTGGCGTCGTTCCGGTATCCGCATCGTGCGCCGACCGGTGGCACACCTCGTCACCAGTCTGCTCGTATTGGGCCTGCTGGCCAGCAGTGCCATCTTTGCGCACTACAACTACGACGATCGCAAGGCCGTGGCGGCGTCGGCGCCGAGCTCCGTCGGATACGCCGCGCTGGAACGTCATTTCCCCATCAGCCAGTCAATTCCCGAGTACGTCCTCATCCAGTCACCGCGTGACCTGCGCACACCGCAGGCGCTTGCGGACCTGGAGCAGCTGGCTTCCCGCATCGCCCAGTTGCCGAACGTCGGTCTGGTCAGCGGCATCACCAGACCACTCGGAGAGGTGCCTCCGGAGTTCAGGGCCACGTACCAGGCGGGCCTCGTCGGTGACCGGCTGGCCGACGGATCCACCCAGATCGACCAGCGCGGCGGCGACCTCAACCGACTGGCGTCCGGGGCCAACACGCTGGCCGACAGCCTCCGCGACGTACGCGCGCAGGTCAACAAGATCGCGCCGAGTATTCAGAGTCTGATCGACTCAGTGTCGTCGCTGAGAACCCAACAGGGCGGCGACAAGCTGGTGCGGGACGTCGACAATGCAGCCAAGCTCGTCGACAGCATCAACGCGCTCGGCAATGAAATGGGCATCAACTTCACCGCTGCCAAGGACATGTTCGCCTGGATCGGCCCGGTCCTGACGGCGCTCCAGGGCAACCCGGTCTGCGACCTCGACACCTCCTGCAGCGACACCCGCGACGTATTCGCGCGACTCGTCGCCTCACGCACCAACGGAAACCTCGATCAGCTCAACAATCTCGCGCACCAACTTCAGGGGATGGGTGACAAGCAGTCCCTCAACGCCACGTTGACCAAGCTGAACAGCACCCTCGCCGGCGTCGTGAAGGCGGTCAGCGCGATGGGACTCGACAAGCCCGGCGGTGCGCAGGCGGGCCTGGCCCAGTTGAAGCAGGGCGCCGACCGCCTGGCCAGCGGAAGCCAGCAGGTGGCAGGCGGGGTGGACCAGCTCGTCGAGCAGGTCAAGGTGATCGCTGCCGGACTCGGCGAAGCCTCCGGTTTCCTGTTGACGATGAAGGACAACGCCGCCGATCCGTCCCAGGCGGGTTTCAACATTCCGGCCGAAGTGCTCAAGCTGGCGGACTTCCAGAAGGCCGCCAAGGCGTTCATCTCGCCGGACGGCCACTCGGTGCGGTATCTGGTGCAGACCAAACTCAACCCGTTCAGCTCCGAGGCCATGGATCAGGTCAACGAGATCGGCGACGTCGCGCGGGGCGCCCAGCCGAACACCGCGCTGTCCGACGCCACGATCTCGATGGGCGGATTTCCGGCCGCGCTGCGGGATACGCGCGACTACTACCAGCAGGACATCCGATACATCATCATCGCTACCCTCATCGTCGTCCTGTTGACGTTGATGGTGCTACTGCGTGCGATCGTCGCACCCCTCTATCTCGTTGGCTCCGTTGTTATTTCGTACTTCGCGGCAATCGGCATCGGCGTGCTGACGTTCCAATTCCTACTCGGCCAGCAGCTGCATTGGAGCGTGCCGCCGTTGGCCTTCGTGGTGTTGGTGGCAGTGGGCGCCGACTACAACATGCTCTTGGTGTCGCGAATGCGGGACGAATCTCCGCACAGCGTGCGTTACGGCATCGTCCGTACCCTCAGTTCGACGGGCGGTGTGATCACCGCCGCGGGTCTGATCTTCGCGGCCTCGATGGCTGGGCTCTTGTTCTCCAGCATCGGCATCGTCATCCAAGGCGGCTTCGTGATCGGCGTGGGAATACTGCTGGATACCTTCGTGGTACGCACCATCACGGTGCCGGCGATGGCTGCGTTGGTCGGGCGGGCGAACTGGTGGCCGTCGGGCGTGGGCGCCCGGCGGTCCATCACACGGGGCCGGCCGAAGGCGCCGCCACCAGCCGAACCCGCCGAGATGCCCAGTTAGCGCAGGCCTGCCATGTATGTGAAACTACGGAACGACGCCGAGCGGTCAGGAGTAGCGATGAAGAAACTCCTCGCAACAGGTGCAGTGCTGATAACTGCTGGTTTCACAGGGTGTTTCGGTGCCGGGAGCGCGTTGGCCGACGAGGTGCCTGCCCCCAACCCGCCGCTCCCAGGGCCGTCGAATCCCGGAACCGCGTACGCCCTTGGCGGCGCTCACGTGCTCGGCATCCCCTACGACGAGTACATCCGCCGCACCGGCGAGGATTGGTTCCCCGGCATGACGCGGACGAAGGTCGACTACCCGGCAGGGCAGGTGCAGGGGCACGTCCTGGAACGTCTGTTCCCCGGTATCGGTCCGATTGGCGAGCAGATCCATCCCGGCCTCGGACTGGACGGGACGAGCATCGGCGAGTCGATCGACATCGGTGAGCCAAATCTCGAGACGGCCATCCGCAACGGCGGCCCCGGGCGGGCGATGGGGTTGTCCGAGGGCGCGCTGGTGCTCGACGCGGTGAAGGCGCAATTCGCCAATGATCCGACCGCGCCGCCGGCCGATCACCTGAGCTTCGCGACGTTCGGCGATCCGCTTGCCAAGACCCCCTTCGGCGAGAGTTTCCTGACGCAGACGTTCCCCGTCGGCACCGTCGTGCCCGCAATGGACTTTCGCGTGCCCGCTCCGGTGGAGAGCCAGTACCACACCGACCAGTTCGTCTCCGCCTACGACAGCATCGCCGACTTTCCAGATCGGCCGGACAACCTGTTCGCCCTTGCCAATTCGGTCGCCGGGTTGGCTACCGGTCACACTGCGATCGCATTCACCAAAGCGAGCAATGTGCCGCCGCAGAACATCAGAACGACGGTCAACTCGAGGGGCGGGACGACGACGACGTACCTGGTCCCGGAGCAGCACCTTCCCCTGGTGTTGGCCTTCAAGTATCTCGGGGTGCAGGAGGACACGCTGAACAAGCTCGACGCGATCCTGATGCCCAGGGTCAATGCGGGTTACTCGCGAAACGATGATCCGGCGACCGCTCCGGTTCAGGTGGATCCGGTGCGCGGCTTCGACCCCCTCGCCGTCACGGCGCCGGCGAACGCGGCGACGTTCGGTGGCGGTGAAGGCGGCGGTGATCCCATTTCGCAGCTCATCAACGGGGCCATGTCCGCGCTGCCCAGCGGCACCAAGTAACGGCTCTGAGCCGACGGATTGGAACGAGCTATGACGGACGTGACGTGACGACTCCCCAGTCGACCATCCTCTCGATGCTGCACGGCCGCGCAAGCCTGCGCCCCGATGACGTGGCATTCAACTTCACCGCTTACGACAACGACCCGACGGGTGTCTCCGAGAGTGTGACGTGGTCGCAACTGTCCCGCCGGACCCTGAATGCTGCGCGCGAGCTCAGCCTGCATGCGTCGGTCGGAGACCGAGCGGTGATCCTGGCTCCGCAGGGCCTTGAGTACATCGTCGCCTTCCTTGGCTCCATGCAGGCCGGGCTGATCGCGGTTCCGCTCCCGTTGCCGCACCGCGGCTCGAGTGATGATCGTGTGAGCGCCGTCTTCGACGACACGTCGCCCTCGGTAGTTCTCACCACCTCCGCGGTCGCGGGCGAGGTCGGCGACTATGTCGATCAAGCACGCGTGGACGCTGTGCCGAAGATCGTCGAGATCGATTCGATGAATCTGGACGTCGATCTCGGACCGAGTATCGCGATGGCTGATCTGCCCAGCATCGCGTATCTGCAGTACAGCTCGGGTTCGACCCGGCTGCCAACCGGGGTGATGATCTCGCACCGCAACCTGCAGGTGAATTTCGAGCAGCTGATGCGCATCTACTTCGCGGAGACGAGCATCAAATCCACACCGGACACCACATTCGTGTCGTGGTTGCCCTTGTACCACGACATGGGTTTGGTACTGGGCGTCTGCGCACCCATCCTGAGCGGCTATCGCGCCGAGCTGACAAGCCCGATTGCGTTCCTGGAAAGGCCGGCCAGATGGATACGAGCGCTGGCTGAGAGTCCAAGTGCGTTTTCGGCGGCGCCCAACTTCGCCTTCGACCTTGCCGCCCGCAAGACCACCGACGGTGACCTCGCCGGGCTCGACCTCGGCGGGGTGGTGGGCATCATCAACGGCGCCGAACGTGTCGAGCCAGCCAGTTTGGAACGGTTTACAGATCGGTTTGCTCACTTCAATTTTCGGGACCACATGCTGCGTCCTTCATACGGCCTGGCGGAGGCGACCGTCTTCGTGGCGGCGGGCACCTGGAATGAGTCATTGCCGGCGGCCCGCTTCGACGCCGAAGAGATGTCCGCGGGCCGCGTTCAGCGGAGTGCGGGTGGCAACGGCACGGCGCTGGTCAAATACAAAGTGCCGCAAGCCCCCACGCTTTGCATCGTCGATCCCGACACAAATCGCGAGTGCCAGCAGGACGTGGTTGGCGAGATCTGGGTCCATGGCGGCAACGTCGCGGCCGGCTACTGGAACAGGCCACCGGAGGAGCAGCGGTGCTTCGGCGCAACGCTCGTCGATCCGGCGCCTGGCACGCCGGATGGATCCTGGCTGCGAACCGGCGACCTGGGTTTCATCTCCGACGGTGAGTTGTTCATCGTCGGCCGCATCAAGGACCTGGTGATCATTCGCGGTCGCAACCACTATCCCGAGGACATCGAGGCGACGGTCCAGGAGATCACGGGTGGCCGGGTCGCGGCGATCTCGGTCCCGGTGCACGGTACCGAGGAGCTGGTCGCCGTCATCGAGCTCAAGAAGCGGGGAGATTCGAACGAAGACGTGGCGGGCTGGCTCAGCAGGATCAAGCGCGACGTCACCTCTGCGGTGTCAAATGCGCACGGGTTGAATGTGGCAGATCTCGTGATGGTGCCACCCGGGTCGATTCCCACCACGACGAGCGGCAAGGTCCGGCGCGCCGCCTGCGTCGAGCAGTTCCGCCGGGACCAGTTCAGCCGGTTGGACGCCTGAGCCCCCTAGGAAGGATGCGCCGGGACTGCCGATGTTGGTCACCGTTCTGCTGATGGCCCTTGCCGTCAGTGTCGAACCGTTCCGAATCGGCATGACGGTAATGATGCTGAACAGGCCTCGGCCTGCCCTTCAATTGCTCGCATTTCTGTGTGGCGGTTTCGCGATGGGAACGACGGTGGGTCTCGTCGTGCTGTTCGTCTTTCGGCGCACATTGTTGGGCTCGAGCCACTTCACTCTGCCCAATGTGCAGATTCTGATAGGGCTCCTGATGCTGTTGGTCGCCGTGATCGTCGTCGTTCATGCCCGGCGGCGTTTGCAGCCGAGTCCATTGCCGGGGCTGGCCCAACGATTGCTGAACGGGCCGTCGCTGCTGGTCGCGGGAATCGCCGGCCTCGGCATTGCCTTGCCGTCAGTCGACTACATTGCCGCGCTGGCCGTGATCCTGGCCTCGGGTGCGGCGCCCCTGACCCAGGGCGCAGTGCTGTTGATGTTCAACGTCGTCGCCTTTGCGCTGGTGGAGATTCCGTTGCTGGGCTATCTACTGGCACCGGACGCGACCCTGCGATGGGTAGCGTGGCTGCACGACTGGATCCGATCTCGTCGTCGTGTCGACGTCGCCATCCTGCTGGCCGCGGTCGGCTGCGTGTTCTTGGCGATCGGCGTGGCTGGGCTCTGAATGACGAATTGCAGAGTTGCATTCACGACGAGCTCCAATCTGGCCGCCGCGCATCCATACGTGTGAAGATGGAGTTGCTATGACTGGCACCGACTTGAGTCCGACATCCCTGCGCGAGGCCTATGGGCACTTCCCCTCCGGCGTCATCGCGATCGCCGCGGAGGTCGATGGCGTCCGGGTAGGCCTGGCTGCGAGCACCTTCGTTCCGGTGTCGCTGGATCCGCCCCTGGTGTCGTTCTGCGTGCAGAACACGTCGACGACGTGGCCCAAGCTGAAGGACCTGCCGTTCCTGGGGATCAGCGTGCTCGGCGAGTCGCACGACGCGGCCGCCAAGACGCTCGCCGCAAAGACCGGTGACCGCTTCGCCGGGCTGGACACGAAGTCATCCGAGCGCGGCGCGGTGTTCATCCACGGCACCAGCGTGTGGCTGGAGAGTGCCATCGAGCAGGAAGTCGTGGCCGGTGACCACACGATCGTGGTGCTACGGGTCCACGACATCACCGTGCACGACGACGTCGCGCCCATCGTGTTTCATCGCAGCACGTTCCGTCGGCTAGACGGCTAGCGCGTCAAGGGCGAGCGCCGAGCTCCTCGCGATAGCCCTGGATACGCCGGTTCAGCTCCGCAGCGTCATCGGGTCTGCCTTCTTTGCGGGCCAGCTCGGCGCGGGCGGTCAGCTCACGAATCGCAGTGCGAATGTCGTTGACGCTCTTGGTTTCCCCAGCACTCATCCGGCGTTCCCTTTCGTCATTGAATGGGTTGGTTGGCTGCTACGAGCCTACGCCGCTTCGGCGACCGCTATCGCTTGAAGAGCTTGCTTCCCAGCCAGACGATCGGGTCGTACTTGCGGTCGGCGACGCGCTCCTTCATCGGGATCAGCGCGTTGTCCGTGATCTTGATGTGCTCGGGGCAGACCTCGGTGCAGCACTTGGTGATGTTGCAGAGGCCAAGGCCGTTCTCTTCCTGAGCCATGTCGCGGCGGTCGAGGGTGTCCAGCGGATGCATCGACAACTCCGCCTGCCGCATCAGGTACCGCGGGCCAGCGAACGCCTCCTTGTTCTCCTCGTGATCGCGCACCACGTGGCAGGTGTTCTGGCACAGGAAGCACTCGATGCACTTGCGGAACTCCTGGCTGCGGTTCACGTCCTCCTGCTGCATGCGGTACTCGCCGGGTTGCAGATCCTTCGGCGGCGTGAAGGACGGGATCTCGCGCGCCTTCTCGTAGTTGAAGGACACGTCGGTGACCAGATCGCGCATCACGGGGAAGGTCCGCAACGGCGTCACGGTGACGACCTCGTCCTCACCGAACGTCGACATGCGTGTCATGCACATCAGCCGAGGTCGACCGTTGACCTCCGCCGAGCACGACCCGCACTTGCCCGCCTTGCAGTTCCACCGCACGGCGAGATCGGGAGCCTGGGTGGCCTGCAGCCGGTGGATGATGTCGAGCACCACCTCGCCGTCGTTGACCTCCACGGTGTAGTCCTTCAGCTCGCCGCCGTCGTCGTCACCACGCCAGACCCGCAGACTCGCTTCATATTGGCCGGTGGATCCTGCCATGTTCAGCCCTTCCGTTCGGGGTGCTCGGTGAGTTCGGCGTCGGCGTAGTACTTCTCGAGTTCGGAGAGCTCGAAGACCTCCAAGAGGTCTGGTCGCATCGGAACCTGCTGCTCTGCGACGACGGTGACACCGGGGACCATCGCTTCGGCGGTGGCGGGCTCGGTGGTCTTGCACACCAGCAGCGTGTTGCGCCAGTTGGGATCCATGTCCGGATAATCGTCACGGGTGTGCCCGCCACGGCTCTCGGTGCGCTGCAGCGCGGCCTTGGCCACGCACTCGCTGACCAGCAGCATGTTGCGCATGTCGATCGCGAGGTGCCAGCCCGGGTTGTACACCCGACCGCCCTCGACGGCCACGTTCTGCAGGCGGCCCCTGAGTTCGTCGAGCTTGGCCAGCGCCTCCTCGATCTCGCCTTCCTTGCGGATGATGCCGACGAGGTCGTTCATCGACTGCTGGAGTTCGGCGTGCAGCGTGTAGGGGTTCTCGGGGTTCGGGTGCTCGTCGTACGGCGCCAACGCCATCTTGGTGGCCTCGTCGATCGCGTCCTGGGGAGGCTTCGGCCGTTCGGGGAGTGCCCGCACGTAGTCGGAGGCGCCGAGACCGGCGCGGCGGCCGAACACCAACAGGTCCGACAGCGAGTTGCCACCGAGCCGGTTGGAGCCGTGCATACCGCCGGAACACTCGCCGGCCGCGAACAGTCCGGGTGTGGCGGCGCCGCCGGTGTCGGGATCGACCTCGATGCCACCCATGACGTAGTGGCAGGTGGGGCCCACCTCCATCTCGTCCTTGGTGATGTCGACCTCGGCCAGCTCGATGAATTGGTGGTACATCGAGGGAAGCCTGCGCTTGATCTCCTCCGTCGGCATGCGCGAGGCGATGTCGAGGTACACGCCGCCGTGCGGGGTGCCGCGGCCTGCCTTGACCTCGGCGACGATGGCCCTGGCCACCTCGTCGCGCGGCAGCAGGTCAGGAGTGCGGCGTGCCGAGTCGTTGTCCTTGAGCCACTGGTCGGCTTCTTCCTCGGTCTCGGCGTACTGCCCCTTGAACACCGCGGGGATGTAGTCGAACATGAACCGTTTGCCCTCGGAGTTCTTCAGCACTCCACCGTCGCCGCGCACGCCCTCGGTGACGAGGATGCCCTTGACGGACAGTGGCCAGACCATGCCGGTCGGGTGGAACTGGATGAACTCCATGTTGATCAGGTTGGATCCGGCGCGCAGCGCCAGGGCGTGACCGTCGCCGGTGTACTCCCACGAGTTCGACGAGACCTTGAACGACTTGCCGATTCCGCCAGTCGCGAGCACCACCGCTGGCGCGTCGAAGAGGATGAAGTTGCCGGTCTCGCGCCAGTATCCGAAGGCCCCCGCGATCCTGTCGCCGTCCTTGATCAGGTCGGTGATGGAGCATTCGTGAAAGACCTTGATCCGAGCCTCGTAGTCGCCGAGTTCTCGCTTGTCGTCCTGCTGCAGCGAGACGATCTTCTGCTGTAGCGTGCGGATGATCTCCAGGCCGGTGCGGTCGCCGACGTGCGCGAGCCGCGGGTAGGTGTGGCCGCCGAAGTTGCGCTGGCTGATCTTGCCGTCCTTGGTGCGGTCGAACAGGGCGCCGTAGGTCTCCAGCTCCCACACCCGGTCGGGCGCCTCCTGGGCGTGCAGTTCGGCCATCCGCCAGTTGTTCAGGAACTTGCCGCCGCGCATGGTGTCGCCGAAGTGCACCTGCCACGAGTCCTTGGTGTTGACGTTCTTCATCGCCGCCGCGCAGCCACCCTCGGCCATCACGGTGTGCGCCTTGCCGAACAGTGACTTGGTGACCACCGCAACGCGCAAACCGCGTTCGCGTGCCTCGATCACCGCGCGCAGTCCAGCCCCGCCGGCGCCGATCACGACCACGTCGTATTCGTGCCGTTCGAGTTCAGCCATCTATATGTTCCTCGCTAGTTCGTGAATTGTGTTGTCGGCCATCAGAATCAGCCGACGAACCTCAGGTCCGAGATGGTGCCGCTGGCGACCAGCATGACGTAGAAGTCGGTGAGCATCAGCGTGCCGAGCGTGATCCACGCGTACAGCTTGTGCCTGGTGTTGAGCTTGCTCACCTGGCCCCACATCCAATACCGCACAGGGTGTTTGGAGAAGTGCTTGAGCCGTCCGCCGACGACGTGGCGGCAGGAGTGGCAGGACAGCGTGTAGACCCAGAGCATCACGACGTTGATGACGAGAATGATGTTGCCGAGACCGAAGCCGAACCCGGACGGCGAATGGAAGGCCTCGATGGCGTCATAGGTGTTGATCACCGAGATGATCCCGGCGATGTAGAAGAAGTACCGGTGGGTGTTCTGGATGACCAGCGGAAGCCGCGTCTCGCCGGTGTACTTCGCGTGTGGTTCGGCCACGGCGCAGGCGGTCGGCGACTGCCAGACCGAGCGGTAGTAGGCGCCGCGGTAGTAGTAGCAGGTCAGCCGGAACAGCAGCAGGAAGGGAAGCGACGCCGCCGCATACGGCAGCCACCACACGTCGGGCAGGAACTGCGGCCAGAATCCGCTGGCCTCCGGTGTGCACCCCGTGCTGATGCACGGTGAGTAGAACGGCGTCAGGTAGTGGTACTCCGGAACGAAGTAGTTGTTCTGCAGGAAAGCCCGCACGGTCGCGTAGATGACGAACGCGGCGAAGCCGAGGTCGGTGATGAGCGGCGAGCGCCACCAGTTGTCGGTGCGAAGCGTGCGCTGCTTGATCTGAGCTCGCGTCGGCGAGAAGACACCGGTGCCGGGGCGGTCGGCGGTGGGTGCACTCAAGGGTTTTCCCTCACTTCTTTGTGTTTCCGGTTAGCTGGATCAGCGGGTCCCGCCGAGGCCCTCGTCGTCCACGTCCTGCCAGAAGTCACTGGCGTACTGCGTGTCGGGGATTCCGATCTTCTCTGCGGTGTGATGGTGATGACTTTCCCCGCGCGCAAGATTCAACTCCTCGGCATCGATGTCGAGCCGGTCGATGTCGTTCTGGATGCGTTCGGCATCGTTGACGATGCGCCGCATCGCCGTGCTGTCGCCGTAGCGTGATGCCAGTGACGTGACGCAGCGGCGCAAGCCGCCGATCAGCTCGTGTAGCTGGTCGAGTTCGGTAGTTGTGGACAACGGAGTTGACCTCCTTGGGCTGAAGGGTGTCACGGATCACGGTACGACAATTGATGCTAGTCACAGAGCCAGATCAGAGTGAGACGGATCACGTCGAAGAGTGGAGGTTGGAGAGTGTCCAGAGAGGTTTTGCAGGATCGCGCGGTAGCGCTGAAGGCCCTGCACGTGCCGGGTGACCCGGTGATTCTGCCGACGGTGTGGGACGCCTGGTCGGCGAAGTTGGCGGTCGACGCGGGGTTTGCCGCGCTGACGGTCGGCAGTCATCCGGTGGCCGACTCGATTGGCAAGGAGGACGGCGAGGGCATGTCGTTCGACGACTTGACGCAGCGCGTCGCCCAGATCACCGGCGCGGTCGACGTGCCGATCTCGGTCGACATCGAGTCGGGATACGGCGAGGCGCCGCAGCGGCTGATCGACGGACTGCTCGGAGCCGGTGCGGTCGGCCTCAACATCGAGGACACCGTGCACTCCGAGGGCAAGCGGCTGCGGACGCCCGAGGAGCATGCCGCGCTGGTCGGCGAGTTGCGCAAGGCATCCGACGCGGCCGGCGTGCACGTGGTGATCAACGCGCGCACCGACCTGTTCATCCGCAACGACGGCGACGACGCCGACCGGGTCGATCGTGCCATCGCTCGGCTGAAGCTGGCCGCCGAGGCGGGCGCCGACAGTCTGTACCCCGTAGGTAGGCACGAGCCCGACGTCCAGCGGCGACTGACGTCGGAACTTCCGTTGCCGGTCAATGCCATCGCGCTGCCCGATGTGGACGATCCCACGTCGTTCGGCCCGCTTGGAGTGGGGCGGATCAGCTTCGGGCCGTTCTTCCAGCGGGTGCTGTCCGGATATGCGGAGACGCTGCTGGCTCGCTGGAAGTAGTGCTCACAACCCTGGTGGACGACGGGTGAGCACATCGTGACGGCTGATTCACGCGACGCGACATGATGGCAATCTCGGCTGCCTAGCGTGGCGCCATGGGTTCGCGGAGACGTGTGGTCGTCGTCGGCCACGGCATGGTCGGACACCGATTCGTAGAAGCACTGCGCGCACGCGATGGTGACGGCCTCTGGTGGGTCACCGTACTTGCCGAGGAGCACGACGCCGCATATGACCGCGTCGGACTGACGGGCTACACGGAGCACTGGGACCGGCG
>JAOPWT010000498.1 GCA_025965555.1 Mycobacterium sp. | reverse complement strand
CATGCGACCTACATCGCCTTTACCTCGCGGGCGAACAAGCAAACATCTTCGGCGTGCACGGGCCGCGCGTTGGCCGCCGGTCACGCTTGCGCAGGAAAGTCGACCGGATAGGACTCGGCGAAATCTGCGGACCGTCCCACGGCCGCCCACTTGCGATCCACGGTGAGCAGCAATTCGTCCTGGCGGATCGAACCTTCGACGGCATTCACCCCGAGCGGCAGGTGATAGGGCAGGTCGGTACGCCGCGACATGCGGACCAGGATCTGCGCTGCGCGTGCCGGATCACCCGCAGAAACCGCATCAGTGGTCCGCACCGTGTTCATCGCTCCGACGGTCCCGGCGTAGTGGTCGGGGATGTCGGCGACGTCCATGGACGACCCCGCCCAATCCGTGGCGAATCCGCTCGGTTCGACGACGAGGACCTTGATGCCGAATGGCGCCGTCTCGGTCTGGAGAACCCGCGTGAAGCCGTCGATGGCGAACTTCGCAGCCTGATACGACGCGATGCCCGCCGACCCGCCGACCCGACCCCCCATCGACGAGAACTGCATGATCAGGCCGTCACCTTGTTCACGAAGGATCGGGATCACGGCCTTGGACACGTTGTAGACGCCCCAGAAGTTCGTTTCGAACTGGGCGCGGAAGTCGTCGTCGCTGCCGGTCTCGATGGGCGCGACATTGGCGTACCCGGCGTTGTTGACCACGACGTCGAGGCGCCCAAACCGTTGCCGCGCAGCCGCAACGGACGTGGCCACCGCAGCCGTATCTGTGACGTCCAGCGCCAACGGCAGGATGCGCTGTCCGTAAGTGGTCACCAGATCGCCCAGTTGCTCGGGACGGCGGGCGGTTGCGGCGACCACGTCACCGGCATCCAGCGCCGCTCGGACCAGTTCACGGCCGAAGCCGCGCGATGACCCCGTGATGAACCAGACCTTCTTCATGTTCTCCTCCATTTCAGTTCGCCACAGTCCGGGCGTGCGCAGAGGTGTATCGATCTCCCACGATCCGCCCGGTGGCGAAAACTGCGCCCAGGTAAGCGACTTCGTCGGCGCTGATTGCCACTGAGGTGGCAGCCAGGTTCTCCCGCACGTACTGGACACGCTTGGTTCCCGGGATGGGTACGACGTCCAACGGTTGGGCCAACAGCCAGGCCAACGCGAGTTGCCCTGGCCGACATTCCTTGTCGGCGGCCAGCTCGATCAAGGCCGCCACCGGCTCCAGGTTGGTCGCGAGATTGTCCGAGGAGAAGCGCGGGTTACTGGCCCGAAAGTCGCTGGTGGCGAACGTATCACCAGGCTTCAGCGCACCAGTCAGCGCCGAGCGGCCCAATGGGCTGAACGGCACCAAAGTGATGCCAAGCTCGCGGCAGGTGGTGGTGATCCCCTGTTCGACTCGTCGCTCCCACAACGAATACTCGCTCTGCAGCGCAGTGATGGGATGTACTGCGTGCGCCCGACGGATGAGCTCCGGTCCTACCTCGCTGAGTCCCAACGCGCGGACCTTGCCTGCGGTGACCAGCTCGGCCATCGCCCCCACCGTGTCTTCGATGGGCACACTTGGGTCGAGCCTGTGACAGTAGTACAGGTCGATGACGTCGGTGCCCAGCCGTCTCAGACTCGCCTCACACGCGGCGCGGACATACTCGGGACGTCCGTCGAACACGACCCGGTCGCCGGCATCGCCGAGCTTCGCGCCGAATTTCGTTGCCAGGACTATCTTTTGGCGATGGCCACTGATCGCAGTGCCGATCAGCTGCTCGTTGTGACCGAATCCACGCGACTTCGTGATGGCGACGTCCGCAGCACCGTAAACGTCGGAGGTGTCCAGGAAGTTCACGCCAAGGTCGATCGCCGATCGGATCGTCTCGACGGACTCGCGGTCATCGGCGCTTCCATAGAACTGCGACATCCCCATGCAGCCCAAACCGACGGGACGTACCTCCAGCTCTGAATGTCCGAGACGCACACGCGCCGAAGCCTCGATCTTCTCCACCACGGCCTCCTGCCATTCACCTATCTGATAGAGCAACTATCACATATCCTGAACGCGGCAGCGCGAGATTTATTTCCTCCGGGCTGCGACATCCGGGACGGCAGAAAGGTGTGATGGTGCGCCGTGACGCCGCGATCAACCGCGAACGGCTAGTCAGCGCCGCCGAAGCAGTGTTCGCCGAGCGGGGCCCGAGTGCCACCCTCGACGACGTCGCCACCGCGGCCGAGGTGGGACCGGCGACGCTGTATCGCCGATTCGCCAACAAGGAGGCACTGGTTCAGGAAGTGCTCCGCGGATTCTTTCAACGGTTGATCGACGTCGCCAGGACTGCCGAGCAGGCACCGCCGGAGAGGGGCCTTGACACGTTTCTGCGGACCGTCGGCGTCGAACTGGCCGGCAAGGCTGGACTCTCGGCGCCCGTGTGGGGTGACCTCGCGCCGCAGTCGCTCGTCGAGGAATTGCGCGGGCTGTCCAGTGATTTGCTGAGGCGCGCCCAACGTGTGGGTGCCGTACGGGCAGACGTCAATCCCGACGACATCACCGCCGCAGTCTGGGCCCTGCGCGGTGTGATTCACTCCGAGCGGACCGATCCGACTCACCGGGGCCAAGAACTCTGGCGACGCCACTTGGAGACGATCCTGAGGGGCTTCCGAGGCGAAGACGGTTAGCGCCCAGGACACTCCGTTTGCGGGTTCACCACCGCGCCATCACGCCCGCCACCTGAAGCAGGTATACCACCGCCACCGTCAAGAAGATCACGAACAACACTCCGATGGTGATCATCGCCACCACGGTGGTCGGCTCCATTCTGCGGCGAGGCGGTGGGTCCTGATTTGACGTCGCCGACGTCTGCGCCGAATCCGGCGGCGTGTCTCCTGGATCGACGCCGTGGGCAACCGCCGGCGTCTCAGCAGGGTCCGGGTCGGGGGGAAGTGCCGTCATTGCCGGACAACCCGATCAGCCGCGGACATCTGGCGCACCCCCGGACAGCCACGTGCCGACGGTGCGCGCACCCTCGTTGGCCGACCGCTGCGGCATCAACGCCAGCAGCGGAACGTGTGCCTGCCCCACAATGCGGCGCGCACTTCCATGGCGCACGAAACCCATCACCTCGTTGAACTTGCCAAGCATCTTCACGGAGAACCTCCTGCCGACCCGGTCGCAAGGACATCCCCGAACAACGAAGACCTCAAACCCGGGTGCCGACCTCGACCCGAACTCGCCGCCTTTCCAGCATCGCCAGAACGAGAGCCGGGCGCCTTCGCTCAGCCCGGTGGGCCCAGAGCGGGTGGCGCTGCCGGATACCAACGGTCGGGCTCTGGGTATTCGAATCCCTCGGGGAAGTGGTAGGTCTCGAAGCAGGTCGTCGTTGCGGCTT
>JAOPWT010000471.1 GCA_025965555.1 Mycobacterium sp. | reverse complement strand
GTTCGCCAAGCAGGAGTCCGCCGTCGAACAGCACCGGTGGCGAGATGATCACCGCGTGCTCGTCCTCGACCGAATCGACGGTTCCCCAACGGATGCGGCAGGACTGCAGTATTCGCAACGGTGTGGTCGGATCAGCGCCGAGGAAGCGCACCCATGGATACACGATGAACACGTGAAAGCTGTGCGTCGCGCAGACGCCCTCGGTGGCGGTCAAGCCGTCGAGTAGTCCGGTGGGCTGACCTGCGAATGCCCGTCGCAGGCGGGCTAGCAGCCGCGTGCCGTCGACGTGCTCGAGCAGCGGACCGCCCAGCCAGTAGTTGCGCACGACGTCGGTGTCGAGGGGGTCGTCGACACCGACCGCCCGTGCGATGTCCTCCAGATACGGCCACGCGCCGTCGAAACCCTGGGCGTGCTCGGCGACGGAGGGCTGGCGCGCAGAGCCGGCCAGTAGTTTCGACGCGTCGGGGGGCCCGCAATAGCCCAACTCGTTGGGCGGATAGGCATACCGCGCGAACAGTTCCCATCCGCGGGTCGACGACTCGGTTCCCGCCTCGGTGCTCACGACTCGTCTCCTGGCGCCCCTCCGCGGCCCATCAGCTCCAGGCCGGCCATCGCCTCGTCGGCGCCAGCCTTGTCGGTCTTCTCGACGACGAAGCCCATGTGGATGATCACCCAATCACCGGGTTCGAACGTCTCTTCCGGCAACATGCCGATGTTGACCTTGCGGTCATCGCCGGCGACGTTGACCAGCGCGAGCTGATCCCCGTAGCCCTCCAACATCCGCACCACCTGCCCTGGAATGCCCAGACACACCGGTCAGCCCTCCACGGGTGTCGTGGCCGCGAGGTCGGCGAGCACGTCGTTGATCGCCGCGACTGCGTCGGGTACGGCCGCCGCGACGGAATCGGAGAGGCCCATGCCCTCGTCGACGTTGTCGACTTCGCATCCGACCACGATGGTTCGCGGCGCCGACCCGCCCAATGCCGTCAGGGTGGCGAACACGGCACCCGGGTCCATGCTGTGTGCTTCGAAACCCGCTGTCGCGGAAAGGCTTTCACGGTCGGCTTCGAACACGTGCAACCTGCCGGGGGCGCCACGGTTCGGCAACGCGTCGACGAGTACCAGCGCCCGCCATTCGTCGAGCAGGTCGTAGGCGAGGTGCATGCCCCGGATTCCGTAGTCGACGGGGCGTACGGCCGGGTCCGCGGGCCTGCTGAGGACGTGGCGCATCACCTCGGGCCCGAAGCCGTCGTCGCCGAGGAAGACGTTGCCGATGCCGGCTAGCAGTATCCGCTGCGTGATGTCGCCTCCGATGCGGTCGTCACATGTTCCTTATTCGCAGGTAGCGCTTGATGTCCGGAAGCGAACTGAGGCCCACTGCGACGCCGACGACGACGACGACCGCCACCAGGCCGGTCGCGGCCCATCCCACTACGTCCATGTCGAACTCCTTTCCTCGATGATTGTCGGACTGACATCCTGGGTGTCGAGCGGCTCGATCTCGTCCGGCGCGAAGTAGAGGTAGCGGCCGTACTCATCAGGCATCTCGGCCGCCGGGTCGTCCTCGACGATGACGCCGACGTGCCGCTCGCCGTCCACGTCCTCGTGCACGGAGGTGACTCGGGCGGTCTTTCCGGCGAAGAAGATGTCCTGGGCATCGGCTCGTCTCGACGGCCGGAGCCGAACTCGGCTGCCTGCCGCCACGCGGACCCCGTTCACCAGGACCGCGTCGATTTCGGGCCGTACCGCCTTGTCGGCCAGCGGATCCCACCAGTCGATACCTTCTGGTATCTCGGGCACCAGCCCGGCAGGCGCGGCGGCGTGTGGGTTGCGCAGCACGCCGTGCAGTTCTTGCAGGGATTCCGGCGACATCGAATCGCAACGGTCGATGATGCGCGCGGCCAATGGATCGGTCGCCCTGGCCTGCGCCTTCTCGTCGTCGGTCATCGTCATGACGCGGAGCGTGAGGATCTCGTCGATCTCGGTGGAATCGTAGAGTGCGCCGTCACTCTGCTCGGCGATCTCGGGATGGTCGTAGAGGATGATCGGCGACACCAGGAGAAGGTCCCGCTCGCCGGGTTTGCCTGCCAGCACCGGGAAGCACCGATGCTGGTGGCACCGGCTGACCGCCGCCGCAGCCGAATCCGGTGGCTCGAGGAGCGAGACGAATTCGCCGCCGACGAGTTCAGCCATGACGTGCGTGCCGATCATCGAGGTCGCGATGGCGCCGTCCCTGTCTGCTGCCGCGGCACCGATGTTGCGGACCGCCGTGGTGATCTGCGTGAGTCCGTCGTCGCGTTGGACGGACACGGTCAGCGTGCCGAGAACCTCCCGCCGGGTTCGGATCAACCGGCCGCCGTCGACGTTCTCGACGTCACGCCCCGCCTGCGCCAGCAGCGGCATCGTCCAGTGTCGTCTGGGGTCATCGAGGGCGATTGGTCCGAACTCCAATTCGCACTCGACGGCCTCGTCCCACGTCAGCCAGGACTGGGCGCCGCTGGTCAACTCGTCGACGGGCTCGAAACGTCCTGAGCCGAGCTGCTTTTCGGCGTGGCGTCTCTGCAGCTGGAGGAAGCGCACGACCAAGGAGAGCGTCCCACCGCCGTCGACGAGGAACTGCGAGGACAGGGTGTCGTCCTCGCCGATGCCCGCAGGTGCCGCCCCGGGTGGTCCCAACACGCCGAACTGCCAACGGCACTGGTTCTTGCTCGACGTGGCTCGATACGGGTACAGCAGGTAGCCCTCGTACAGGACCGCATCGGCGATCGTGCGCGCCCGGTCGCAGCCCGCGCTCATCGGAGCGCCTCGCGCCGAAGTGCCTCTGCGAGAAGCGCGGTCACCGCCTCGTCGAAGTCCAGCATGCCGCGTGCGGACTTGTAGGCGGCCAGCGCGGAGACGGACTCGTGTGACAGGCGAACCCAGCCGGCATCGGGGTAGTGCCGTCTGATCAGGTCCCGCCAGATCGCGACCGGAAGGTCGTAACGGGCCTCGCTCTCCCAGGACACCAACTGGATCGCGAAGCCGCGCTCGCCGTACCCGAAAACGGTTCCGCTGAAAAGGAATTGCAGTGGAATGGCTCCGTCGCGCAGGGCGTGCAGGTACTTCGACGCCGCGACCTCGAAGTCGTAGGTGCATTCCAACGGCAGGGGCGTCTCCGTGACGTTGGTGAAACCCGGCACCATTGCCGTGCTGTGCTGCCAGAGGAACGTGCGCTGCGTGTTGGCCCAGCGTTCGCGGGGCCCGAACAGATCCGCCAGCCCAGCCGCTTCCTCGTCGGAGTATCCGCGCCGCAACGGTTCGATCCGGACCTGACAGCGCAGCGCAATGGCCTGAACCGGCTCATCGTCACTGGTGGCGATGCCGACCCGAGCGATGAGGCGTGGCGTGAGCGAGAAGGGCTCGGGAGCCACGTCCAGCACGGTGTACGTCATGTCGGTCATGGGGCGGCCACCTTGCTGCGGGCGGTGATCCGCGTGAAGAATTCGTCGACGAACTGGCGTACCTCCTGGCCGCCGTCGAAGCCGCGCCACAGCATGCGTAAGCGACCGACGAACTCGTAGCAGGCGTCGATCGGCACCAGATAGCACTCGGCAGGCGCAGCGCCGTCGGGGTCGTCGGGCACCCGCACCAGCAGTGCCTCGACGTCGTGGGCCAGCATCTCCAAGCGGGCGTCCGCACCGCTGATGGTGTTCCACGCGTCCATGTCCAGTTCGGACTCGGTGGCGCCGGCGGGTCCCGGGTAGAAGGCGACGGTCTTGCCGAGTGCAGAGTTTCGGAAGAAGAACGCCAAACCCACCGGGATCTGCAACGATTCCCACCCCCGGCGATCCAGGGCGAAATCGTCGAAGCGGAGATAGCGATCCGGCACGGCGCGATACCTCAGCTCGGCGTGCGGGTCGGAGAACAGCAGATAACACCCTCGGCACGTGCACATCAGCTGTCTGCCCGCCACGTTGACGACGTGCTGATGCTCGTCGGCGATCGGCTCGGAACACATCTCGCAACGCTCGCCCACGGGTCGGGGCGCCCCGCGATTGGCACGGATGCGCGAGATGACGTCGTAGGTTCCGGAGGGCAG
>JAOPWT010000411.1 GCA_025965555.1 Mycobacterium sp. | reverse complement strand
AAAACGCCGGTTGAAGACCCCACGGGGTGTCCTGTCTACCGTCTGCTGGACTGCCACTGCAGTGCAGGTCATTGTAGGCATCTACCCACGTCGTTGGCCGAATTTGCAGTCGATGGCTCGGCCCGCGTGCGATCTCGCGTGGCCTATCGCGTGCCGTGAGCGTTAGTCGCAGACACCCCGCTTGACTAACTGCGATGCGTGGGCGGCGGTACCAGTCGGTCCGGGTCGCATTCGAGCGTGCTGCGGTCCCAGCGGCCAAGTTCGGCCGCCGCCTCGTACGTGGTCTGCAAGAACCGGGCGACCGCGCGGTCCGGGTCATCAGCGGTGCGCACGGCCTCGTAGGGCAGCACGAATTCTCCGAGTTCGTCGCTGAAGTAGGCGCTGCTGGGTTCAATACGGTAATTCGAGAAACCGTTCGGCTCGGGGTATGCGTAGGAGTAGAACGCGCCCTCCTTGCCTCCTCCTGGCCAAAAGCCACAGCTGCTGAGCTCCCGTGAATACCCCTCAGCCATCACCCAGTCCGGGCAGTTCGGGGCACCTCCCGAATGCGTGGGGGCGGGGCGCCCGGAGAATCGAGTACAGGCCAAGTCCATAGCGCCCCAAAAGAATTGGACCGGACTGGCCTTTCCGATGAACGCAGCTCGAAAGTTCGTCATGACCCGGTGGGCCTGAACCAGTTGCTGCCAGAACGCGCGCGCCGCATCGGGATCGTAGTCAGCGTGCTGATAGTCCTCAGCGAACCTGATAGCGGGTTCCACCTCGTTGGGCTTGCCCAGAATGTGTGTTTCGATGCCGAGCCTGTCGAGTGCCGACAGCGTCTCTCCGTAAAACTCGGCGACAGGTTTGGCCACCAACGGCACCGCCTCCTGACGTCCGTCACTGAGCCGGATCGCGAGCACGTCGTTGACGAAGTCGAACTCCATGTCGAACACCGCATTCCGGTACGGAACTGCGCCAGTGGTCAATCCCCGCGGACTGACATACAACGTCACTTGCCACCAATGGTTTATCAGCGGCATGTGAGCCATGCGGATCTTGCCAACGATCTGGGTCCACATGTGCAAGGTGTCGCGGGTGGCCGTCCACTCTTGCACCATCAAGGCCGGCCAGTCGTACGTTCTTGCGGGGCCGTTCATGTCATTGCCTCCCACCATTGGCCGAGCGTGCGATTCATCGGCCCGGTTGAAAGGCTACCCACCTCGTGGTCAACGCAACACTGCTTCGGCGAGGCCTCAGATGCCGGTTCTTTCGGTGCGTATCGGGTCTGGGTCGGGCCGGTGGGGCATCAGGGCATCGGGCGGAATCTGACCGAACAGCCCGGCCTGGAAGTCCTCCATGGCCCGCCCCAGTTCGGCTCTGCTGTTCATCACGAAGGGCCCGTGCGCCGCGACAGGTTCGCGAATGGGCCGGCCACCCAAGACAAGCAGCTCCAAGGCCGGGCTTTGCGAGTCTTGTCGGTCATCGCCGCGCACCTCGAACCAGTCGCCGCGGCCCAACACCACCAGCTGACCGTCACGTACCCGTCGCCCCTCGGTCCCCACGCGTCCGGCGCCAGCAAGAACGTAGATGAGCGCATTGAAGGACGGATCCCACGGCAGCTGCAATCGCGCGCCCGGCGACACGGTCGCATGAATCAGCGTGATCGGCGTGTGCGTCGACCCCGGGCCTCGGTGGCCACCGACCTCGCCTGCAATCACCCGAACCAACGCGCCCGCGTCGGCGGACACCGCCAGCTTCACCGCGGTGGCACCGATGCCCTGGTAGGCAGGCGGAATCATCTTCTTCTGTGCGGGCAGATTCACCCACAACTGCACGCCATGGAACAGACCGCCCGACATCACCAAGGCCTCCGGCGGCGTCTCGATGTGCAAGATCCCCGAACCGGCGGTCATCCATTGGGTGGCCCCGTCCTCGATCATCCCCCCGCCGCCATGCGAGTCCTGGTGCTGCATGCGACCGTCGATCATGTAGGTGACAGTTTCGAACCCTCGATGTGGATGCCACGGTGTGCCTTTGGGCTCACCGGGCGCGTATTGCACCGCGCCCATCTGATCCATGTGCACGAACGGATCAAGCAGCGCGTGTGACACCCCGGCAAAGGCGCGGTGGACGGGGAAGCCCTCGCCTTCAAGCCCCGTCGGCACCGTGGTCACGCTCCGCACCGGACGCTCAACCGCATCCAGCGGCGGCACGTCAAGCCGAGGCAACTGCAAATAGTCGGCCGTTACAGCAGGCATGATCAACTCCCATCAGTCGGCAGCCATTGGGGCTTCGATGAACCGCGCGGCGCGAGCACCGTTCGGTATGACTCCTTCGTTCGTGACATAACGGCCTGGTCGGTCATTCCCTGGTAGGTGCCGAGCGGAGTCTCGGCGGTGAACAGATCGGGAGCGACGTACGTGTGCTCATCGCTCGATCCGGCCGTGGCCGCGGCGTATTCCTTGTCGAAAATGCCAAGCGAGAGCAGCCATAGCACGGTTCGGGTCAAGGACACGACGACTCGGTAGCTGCCACCCTCTGTCGCGCGCCGACGCAGCGCCTCGAGTATGCCGACCGTTCCGAACCAGCCCACCACGTTGTCGCAAATGGGAACAATTACAGGCGACTTAGGAAAGGTAGGCGTCCCTTCGATGCAGAACACACCCGATACGGCAGCGCCGATCTCATCGAAGCCGGGACGGTTCGACCACGGCCCTGTCTCGCCATGGAGAACTACCGTGGCGTGGATCAGGCCGGGCTTGCTCGCGCAGAGTTCTTCGGCCGTGAGACCGTTTCGTTCCAGATAGCCGGGGCGCTTGTTGGCGAAGAAGACGTCGGCATCCTCCAGCAGGTTGTCGAACGTGGCGCGATCCTCCGTGGAGTTGTCCAAGATGGTGGAGCGCATCCCGACCTGCACATCCCAGGCAAAGGCCTCGACCTCGGTGGCGTTGGGCCGCCAGATGTTGAGGACGTCCGCACCGTACATCGCGAGGTCCCGACCCATCGCTCCTCCCGCGATCACATGTCCCATTCCGAACGCGCGAATGCCGTCCAACGGATTCTTTCCATCCTTGGTGAAGGGCATGGGCGCGCTTACACCGATCTTCTCCACGGTGATCAGGGGCATCGTGGAGAGCACCTCGGTGTATTGCGGCTCATTGAGAAACTCGTCGGTGGTGCGCACCTTCGCGAGCACGAGACCTTCCTCTGCGGCGGCGGCTTCCAAATCGTCTGCACGCCACTGCAATATGGCATTATCGATGGCTGCGAGGCTGTCGGTGCACCTTAGAAATTTGAGCGTATCCGTCTTCGATCGAGGATAGAAGTCCAGGGCGACGACGTAGCGGCCATCTCGTGTCTTGTGGAAGATTGGAAGCTCGAGGAACGGGTTGCCTGCAAATCCGCCCATCGCGGGAGCACGGCCGTTCATCGTTTCCCATTTCCCTTCATAGAAACCGCAGAACCGTCGCAGCGCCTTGCGAACGTCGACGTGGATGTCCTGTCCCTCCCCAGTTCTCGCCCGCCAGATCGCCGCGGCGGCAACAGATTTCGCGGCCAGGCCGATCGCCGCCATGGCGCCGAACCGATGCGCGCTGGGAATGATCGGGTCCTGTCCGTAGAACGAAAGCCGCCCTCCGCTGTCCGTGGCAGTCAGTCCCACGTCGCTCAGTACGTCGTTGGTGTGCGCCAGCAGATCGAACTCTGATGACGTTGCCGGGCTCTTGAGTGTGGATTCGAGTGTCTCGGTCAAACGAGATGCCACCGTTGTGAATACGGTGCTCACGCCGTTTCCTTCTGCGCCGAGTGCGCGCTTGTACCGTTCGCTCGTAGCCGGAGAAGCCCGATGATGACCTCGTTCTCTGTGCGGGCGAGCTCCTCGACGGGGCGTCCGCCAGCCTCGCGCATCACGCCATCAATGATGGTTTGCTTGAGTTTTGGAGTGACGGAGGGGTTTCCAAGCGTCTGCATCATGGCCGCAAGCGGATCCATGAGCTGCTCCATGAAGTGGTTGATGCCACCCGCTCCCCCGCCGACATGCCATTGCAGACTTTGGCCCATCACACCCCACCGAAGTCCAGGACCGTAGCTGACAGCGGTGTCGGCTTCCTCCACGCTGAGCACGTCCAGATCGATGAGGTGGAGCATCTCTCGATAGAGTGCCGCCTGTAGCCGGTTGGCCACGTGCCCGGGCAGTTCCTTGCGCAAATGAATGGGCTTCTTGCCGATCGACGCGTAGAAACGCATCGCTTGTCGGACGGCGCCGGGCGATGTCGCGGTGCCGCCCACCACTTCGACGAGGGGAACGATGTGGGGCGGATTGAAGGGGTGACCGACAATGACCCGCTCCGGGTGTTTGCAATCCGCTTGCATCACGCTTGGCGTGATCCCGGACGAGCTCGAGGCGATGATCGAATCGACGGGCGCCGCTTCATCCATCTCCGCGAACAGCCTTCTTTTGAAGTCGGGACGCTCTGGCCCGTTTTCCTGGACGAAGTCGGCGTTCGCAAGTGCTCGCCCTGTGTCGTTGGTGAAGGTCAAGCGGTCGCGTGAGGCGCCCGGCGAGAGGCCGATTTCTTCGAGCTGCCCCCAGGCCTCGTCGACATACTTGCGCAAACCGGCCTCAGCGTTGGGAGCCGGGTCGGTCGCAACGACGTCTAACCCGCGCGCCAAATACTGTGCAGCCCAACTGGCGCCGATGACCCCCGTCCCGACCACTGCAATGTTGCGAATTGGTTTTTCGAATGTCATGACTTCTCCTTCAAGGAGTTTCGGAGTATGCGATGCCGGTCAGGTTTCCTTGCGCGACGAGCAAGACCTCCGGGTCCGACCCATCGAGCTTGGCTGCAAGGACGTTGCCCCCGAAGTCGGTGACGAACAATCGGCCGCCCTTCAGATCCAGCGCGATGCCGATTCCCTCCATCAAGTGCGTGAGCACGATCTCAGGATCGGGACGGCCGTTCGCATCGGAATCCATCGGCGCGCGATTGACCGTGTTGCCGCGCGGCGGGTCGCCGCGGTCGGTCCAATAGATGACGCGATCGTTGAGATCGAGATCCAGGTCGATCGGCTCGGGAAGCGCGTCATAAAGGACTTCGATGTCCGCTCGATCAGACGCCGTCTGACCATTGGGGATTTCGATGCCCGCGCGGAGAAGGCGGCCCTTGCCCGCGTTGTCGGGACCCTTTTGCGTCCAGTAGATCTTGCCGTCCTCGACGTCGACGGCCACGCCCACGCACCACTTCGTGGCATCCGGGCCCGGTCGCGGGTCGCCCTGACTCGTGTCCACGAGCGTCTCGATGTTCGAGCCGTCAAGGTTGGCGCGCATCAAGCGCATGCCCTCACGGTCGCACCAGTACAGCTTGCCGCTCCCAAGCTGCAGCTGCTTGGGAGTGAACGTGCCGCCCTGGGGAACGATCGTCGTGCGGTTCAGGCCGTCGAGGTCGGCTCGCTCTATGGAACCGTCGTTCACCTTCGGGTTGCCCATATTGGTCCAGTAGATATGGCCCCCCTCGACGTCCACGGTGATGCCATCGGGGTATCTGCACTCGGTGACGATGACCTTGCGGTCTGAGCCGTCCGGATTCAGCGAAATCACACTGTCGTCACTGAGGTCGAGAAGGAACAGGCGATCCACTGCGGCTTTGTCGCCGGGTGCACATTGCGGGTCCTCCAATTGCGAACTGTCCACGCGCTTTCCTCCAGGTAATCCGTTGGATCCGAGTAATTCCATCGTTGAGCAGGCCGCCGACGCCGTCGATGTGATTGGTGACTGGGATCGACGGCAAGTGTTGTCCGCGAGGACATCGCCCTTGCACTCGCTAGGTCGGCGCACATTGCCCGCCATCCCATGCGCGGGATATGGAGCCACAGCAGAGTTAAGACGCTCTCGCGGCTTGTCCTGCGGCCGTCGACAACTGATCCGAGTGCGGCTCCGTCGCCACCGGCGAGCCGTCTGCGGGCAAGGCGGCGACTATGTAACCGACGACCCGCCGACTCATGAGCATGCCGACATGGCCGACGCCGTCGACCGTGACGGTCTCCACGTCGGCGTGGGTGGGCACCGACCGCGGGCCCGGCACGATGACGTCTAGTGCGGCGGTGACTGCCAACCACCGCACGCCGTCAGGTACCGGAGCGCAAGCTAGGCGGCGCAGGAGAGGCGAACCTGGCCGCAGCGCCCGGAGCAGACCCCCGAACGGGAACAAGCCCGCCAAGGGTGATCCGCCGAACGGGGAGCCCAGGGTGATGACCGTGTCGACCAGCCCGACCAAGCCGCCACCTGCGATGGCCTGAGCGATGACGACACCGCCCAGACTGTGTCCGACCAGATGCACCTTGCGCGCTCCGGTTTCAGACAGGGTCCTCTGCACCGCAGCGACGAGCTCGTCGGCAAGTTGCTCCACAGAATTTCGCAGTGGGCTGTAAGTCATTGTGTCGACCGTCATGCCACGGTCGCTCAGGGCCCGCGCGATCACGCACCAGCTTGACTTCGTACCCCCGAACCCGTGGACGAGCAGCACGGGACAAGCCGTGGGTGTGGTGTGTGCAATCGTATGCGGCGACGCACTTCTCGCGGCCTCAAGGTCACTGCTGCCAAGGCGCAGCGTTGCCATTGCCGACGCCAAGGCCCCCACCTCTTGTGCCTGCACCGTCGCGGCACGTCCGACGATCCGAACCACGGTGCGGGCACTTCCAAGTACGCGTAGGGGCGTCATGTCCGCTCGCCTCCGCTCCAAGTAATCCGTTGGGATTCGACAGGGTGCCCGATTCACCGCTGAGCCCAGTAACTCCATCGTTGAACGAGCAGCCGGCGCCGTCGACGTGATTGGTGACAACGATCGGCGACGAGCGTTGTCCGAAGTGCCACCGTCCCTTGGCCGCAGTCCGCGGGACGTTGAGTGGATTCTGAGGGGTACGAAGACGATTGCACCCCAGCGGGTTTCGGAACGAAAGCTCTAGAGCTGAGCATGCCGAAGTATCACCAACCCCACGATCAGGGGGCATCACGGCGGGCACACCCAATCCGAATGGTCCGGTGAGGAGTCGGTGCACGCAAGTCAACCTGGGTGCTAGCCGTAGCCCGACCCCCCGGCTAGCGGTAACGAACGTCGCGCCGTCATGAGTGACGCTAGCCGGAACGACTTGTGGGCGTAGCTCCGGAATATTGCAGCCATGAGCGAACTACACCTGGTCGTCGAGATACCGTCCGCAGGGTTGGAACGCGCGGAGAAACGTGCCGTCAATGTCGCTGAGGCGCTCGCTGAGCGAGCCGACGAACTGGCGCGTGATCTGCACGCGGTCATGGGTGAGGCGCGTCCTTCTGGTTCGGGCGTAGCCCAGCTGGACGACGCACACGTCGACGCGTGCACTGCCAACATCCGGTCGGTCCTCGCGGCGATGGCGGCTGGAACGGATTTCGACCCGACCTCGGCAACACGTACTGGCGCCGTACACGTCCACCGAAGGATGGCGCTGTCGTCGCTAATCGAGTTCTATCGGATCGCTTTTCGTCGACTTTGGAATGTTTTGGCCGATGAGGCGGCCATGCACGCGGGGATGGACGGTGAAGCACTGCGTAGCCTGACGTCGAAGTTGCATGCGGCCGAGGACCTATTCATGAGTGCCGTGGTGGCCGGATATCGCGAAGAACAGAAGCGACAGTTGCGTTGTGAAACCTCGCAGCGCGCGTACGTGATCGACTCGCTGCTTCACGGTCGCATCCTCGATGACTGGGACTTATGGGAAGCCGCCAGCCTTCTTCGACTGCCCCGCAGCGGTCCATTCGTGGTGGTCGCCGCCGAAGTTCCGGCGGTGGGAGCGGAGGCACTGCCGGCGATCGAATCGAAGCTGCAGGGCCTGGATGTGCATTCAGCATGGCGACTGTTCCCCGACATGCAGGTGGGAATCGTGCACTCCAAGTCAGACAGCCACCGGGACAAGGTGCTTGGCCTGATATCTCGGATGCCCGCGGATCGCGTCGGGGTGAGCGCCCGCTTCGACGATCTGCGTGACACGCCACAGGCGTTGCACTTTGCAAAGGTGACGCTGCGGGGCCGGGCAGCCGGCCGGTCGAAAGTCGCGGTGTTCGACGGTTCCATTCTGGCCACCGCCGCCGTCAGCGCCCCAGAGGTGATGCTGAAATGCGTCGGCACTGCGTTGGACTGTTTCTACGAACTTCCCGACGAAGACCGGAAAATCCTGTTCGAAACGTTTCGCGTGTGGCAGGAAAACGATGCATCGGTACGCGCCAGCGCTGAAGTACTGATTTGCCACCCGAACACCGTGCGCCACAGGCTGCGCCGAATCGAGCGACATACCGGCCGATCACTCTCGCGCCCGAGGGATGTCGCCGAACTGTGTTTGGCGTTCGAAGTGCACCGTCGGCTCATGTAGCCGGAACCGTACCGCGCGACAGTGTCCGGTCGAACCACAGCGAATCGGTTGTCTCCTTGCACAACGACCCGCGTTCGACGCTGTCGCCGGAAACATCGACGGCACCCGGCAGGCACCCAAGGGTAGTGGCAAGGCGTCTGTCACGACGCGATGACGATGCTCCACCACACGAAGGGATTGGCGGCACGATGGCCGAGCAAAAGACTGTCCAGGACGTGACGTATGACCTGCTTCGATCGTTGCGACTGACGACCATTTTCGGCAATCCCGGATCCACCGAGGAGACGTTTCTGAAGAACTTCCCCGACGACTTCACCTACGTCCTCGGGCTCCAGGAGGCCTCGGTGATGGCAATGGCCGATGGGTTCGCACAGTCGACCGGCAGGCCGGCATTGGTCAATGTGCACACCGCAGCCGGGACCGGCAATGCGATGGGCAGTCTCATAGCAGCCTACCGAGGCAACACTCCCCTCCTCGTCACGGCGGGTCAGCAGACCCGCGAAATGGTCTCTTGTGAACCGTATTTGACCAACAGCCAGGAGACCCTGTTGCCTCAGCCGTGGGTGAAATGGGCTTACCAGCCCGCCCGCGCTGAGGACGTCCCTGCGGCGTTCATGCGGGCCTACGCGGTGGCCCTTCAGCCGCCCGCAGGGCCGGTCTTCTTATCCATCCCGCTTGACGACTGGGACAAGCCTGCGTTGGGCACGGCGGTGGTGCGAACGGTGAGCCACCGGGTCAGCCCCGATGCCGAGCGCCTGCGCAGCTTCGCCGACCGCATCAACCGTGCGCAGCGACCCATGCTGGTCTACGGCCCCGAGGTTGATCGAAGCGGCGGGTGGGACGCCGGTGTGGCGTTCGCGGAGAAGATCGGCGCACCGGTGTACGGCAGCCCGCTTCCAGACAGGGTGTCCTTTCCTGAGAACCACCGCCTCTATCAAAGGCCCCTGCCGATGACCATCGCCGGTGCCGAAAAGGTGATGCGCGGTCATGATCTCGCGATCGTCATCGGCGCGCAGGTCTTCCGCTACTACCCCTATGTGGCCGGCGAGTATCTTCCTGAGGGCACGGATTTGCTGCAGATCACCAACGATCCGGCAATGGCGGCGGCGGCGCCGGTCGGTGATAGTCTGCTCGGCGACTCGATGCTGGCTCTAGAGCAACTCATGGACATGGTCGACGACCACAGCGATCGGAAAGTGGCTGCCGCACCGCTCCCTAACCCCTCAGTCGATTGGTCGGCATCCCCGCCGCTCGCACCGGATGCAGTGTGGTCGACCCTGGCTTCGGTGAAACCTGCCGACTCACCGTTGGTTACCGAGTCCACGTCGACGATGGCCCAACAACTCCGCTGGATACCCACCACTCGCCCGGCGTCATTCTTCGCGACCGCCAGCGGCGGTATCGGCTGGGGTCTGCCTGCCGCTGTCGGCCTGGCACTGGGAGACCGCGCGCGCGGCGTCAAGCGCACGGTGGTGGCGACCATCGGCGACGGCTCGTGCCAGTACTCGGTGCAGGCGATGTACACGGCGGCCCAACACCGGCTCCCGATCGTCTTCGTCGTGATGCGCAACCAGGAGTACTCGATCCTCAAGTCGTTCGCGGTGCTCGAGGAAACACCAGGCGTTCCATGTCTAGACCTGCCCGGGCTCGACATCGGATCACTGGCAGCGGGTTTCGGGTGCCGGACGGTGAACGTAGACAGCTGCGAGAAGCTTGCGCACGAGTTCACGGACGCCCTGGATGTCGACGGGCCCACCGTAATCGTGGTGCCCACCAAACCGGAACAGGCCTACCTGGGCTGACGGCGATCTCGAAGGACTTGGTCACCTGCTGTGGCTCACAAGCCAGCTCGGCCGACCTGGCGAACCCGCGCCGAAACGCGTTCCGGGTCGTGCCGGCCAGGACGTTCGGAGTAGCCACTATCCCATGAGCCCCAACTCGCAACAGACCCGCAGCTTGGCCGTGATCACGGGTGCAACCGGGGGCGTCGGTCTCGAGATCGCCAAGGGTCTTGCCCGGGCCGGCTACGACATCATTGTCGGTGCGCGCAGTGAGCGGCGCGGAACCGCCGCGGTGACGGAGATTCGCAGGGTCGCAACCGAACCCGCCTTCATCGAACAGAGCCCCCTGGACCTGGCATCGTTAGCGAGTGTCACCGCGTTCGCGTCCGCGTTGCCCGAGCGCCCCATCGATCGTCTCGTCCTCAACGCCGGTGTCATGCTCACCAGCCGCGAAGAGACCAAAGACGGCTTCGAGATGATGTTCGGCACCAAGTCCTTGGTCATTTCGCCCTTGTCTCACGCATCCTCGATCGAGTACTCGCCGCCCACGCGCCGCGGGTAATCACCCAGTCGTCGGAAAGCCACCGTGCCGGTCACCTGAACCTTCAGGACCTCCAACACACCGCCGATTTCTCACCACTAGTCGCCTACAACGACTCCAAACAAGCACAACACATACTGGCCGTGGAACTGGACCGCCGATACCCGCCCGCCGGCAGCGTCGTCTGCCAGCCAGGCTGGGTCAAGTCCGATCTCGGCCGAGATATGGCCGATGCCAACCTCTTGCAAGCCGGCGCGTACGCGATTGGCAACCTCATCATCGGCCAAACGCCAGCACAGGGGGCCCGCTCGGCACTCGTCGCCGCGCTTGGCGCCGACATCCCACGCGCATCCAGCGGGGCCTACATCACTCCCGGCAGGTTCGGCCATCTCCGCGGCAAGCCCATCATCGCCGAGGCCTCACCGCTGGTCCTCGACGCCGCGGTCGCCGAAGTACTGTGGCAATACGCCACCGATGTCACCAACCAACACAGCCAATGATTCCCGGTATCTGTGGAATTGGCAGACTGGCGACCCGTACCACCGATCCCTGTCAAGAATCACATCGACGGTATCGATGGTGCGGGCAATGATGGAATCACCTGGTTCAGAAGCGATCCGACATCCCGTTCGGATACCAATGGATTGCCTGCGGTAAATGGAACGAGTCGGTCCATTCCTGTCAGGCGTGTTGGCCCATCCGCAACCGGTGATTCGGTGATACGGCGATCGCCTCCCGGTGCGCAACTTGCGCTGCCCCCAGGTACTTCGTCTGCGAGCTTCTTGATCACATCGCCCAGAGTCGGCACTTCTAGTGGCTCGATCACTCGGGCGCCCAGCCCGCACTGGGCGCCCTCGATTTGACGGGACCAAACTCCGCTGTAGCACCCCGTCGATCGCCCGACCACGGCAAGCGGCTTGTCATGCAATGCACCGTGACGCCATCGACGCGTCAGCCAGTCGATTGCGCTGTTCGCCACCGAGGGCACTCTTCCGCGGTAGCTCGTGACAACGAGCACCGCGTCGGCTTCAGTCGCCGCCGCACGCAAGGCCAGGACCGTGTCCGGCGTCCCGCGGTTTTCCAAGGCCTCGTTGTAACGGGGCAGGCCCATAAGGTCATTGAACACATTGACCACTACTCCGTTGGGCGAGCTGTCGATCGCCAGCCGGCTCAGCGCACGGTTGACCGGGCCCGCAGGGAGACCGACCAACACCAGCACGTTGACGAAGTCCGGATATGCATGTGGTACTCGTGGAGCCGCCATCATTTGCAGCCTTTCCTGCCCTTGATGTGAAGCATTCGTTGGGTTAAAGAACGCCCGCTAACGCTGACCGTTTCGACCGGACCGTCATGGTTTGCGGTTCGTCCGGCCGCCGTTGTCGTCAATGAGGCATCGGATGTCGCGTTCCCACGCGGAGTCGCGCCGACGGTCAAGGTACGCGCGGCCCAGGCAGACCAATCCGGCCGTGGCAAGGGCCACCATTTGCCATACCACATATGCGACAGCGACCGCGTCCTTCGCGGCTTGCGATGTCGGCGCGGGGGGATCCACGTGATCACCGTGGCGGTCCACCCAAATCGTCAGCGGGTCACCGGTTTTGACGGGGCGATCCCAATTGAGGGTGGCGGAGTGTTCGGTGCCATCGACTTGCCATCGGGCGTTCACCCTCGTCGCTGTGCTGTCGTCGCCTCGCAGAACGATGATGCTGTCTTTCGTGGCTGTCGCCGTCAACGCGTGCCGCGTTTGGGCCTGGGTGATGTACACGCGGCTACGCGCCTCGTGCACGGCCGTGCCCAGCGCCCCAGCGCAGGCGACGGAAACCAGAGCGACCAAGATTCCCAATGCGACTATCAACATTTCGACGCGGTCGACCCCACGTACCAGCGGATTGTGGCCGCACGCGCGCAGAACCCGCCATCGGAGAACACATTCGAGGCTTTGCATGACCACTCCCTCGCCAGGGCGAATCAGTCAGCTGACGTGGACGGCTGCGTCGGGTGCGGGGTGGTTGTTGGTGACCCCGAGGCGATCAGCCAGCCCCTGCATGGTGGTGATGCCGCTGCGTCCTTGATGCAGCTGGAAGGCCAGGGCGATTTCGCCGATGCCGTGGACGAGAGCCCCGGCGGCAACCCACGCCACCAAGACCACCACGGAGACGTTCCATGACCCCGCCGCCCAGAACCCCAACCCCAGCTCGATGATCCCGCAGATCAAGAGCACCCACCACGCGGGCACGCCGCTGCCTGCGAAAGCCATGACGATGTCGAAGCAACCGCGGAAGATGAAATAGAAGCTGACGATGGCGGCCAGCGTCACGAAGGTGGCGTCGAGGTTCGCAAAGGACACCACACCCACCACCACCAGCAGCGCCGCCAGGAGCCCGTGCGCGATGCGCCAGCCGGTGGATGAGGACGCCGCCGCGATCATGACCTCATTGACCGCGCCGACCAGGCAGTACACCCCGAACAGCACGGCCACCGCCGCGACAGTGGTGTAGTCGAAGCGCAGGATCACGATGGAAAGCACGATCCAGGCGGCGCCGGTGATCAGCAGCAGCCACCAGAAGCGGGTCTTGGACACGGCGTCGTCGAAGAAACGACCCACTGGCCCAGCCGGTGTCGAGGTGGCGTAACGAGTCTCGCTCATTGGAACTCCTAGGCATTCGGTTGATGTAGCCTCGCCAGACCGTCTCCGGCGATGGTGAGTCAAGAGTGCGCTCCGCCATGAACAATCTCGATGTGTTGTGACACAACATCTCTGTCGCGATGCGGTGCCTTCCGACAACACCCGTGCGGCCCTACATTGGCCTCCGAGTTGCCGATTCGCTCTCACGGGTTTGGTGTCGTACAGGCAAGTAGGTGGCGATCAGAATGGCCAACCGTCTCGGCTGTGGCAGCGGCCAACCGTGATTGGGAGATCGTGGCCGTGTGCACAATGACTTCCCGCCGGCCAAGCACTGACCATTGGTAGGAGTGGAAACTCCAAAAAGAAAGGGACATTCATGTCTACATTGAGCAAGCTCCATGAAGATGCGGCCAAGCATCACGAGCACGCAGCGCGACACCATCGCGAAGCAGCCAGGCTCCACGAGGTGAAAGACATTGTGGCGGCGGTGGATGAAGCGCACATGGCGACCGACCATCAGGCGCATGCCATCCACTACGCAACGCAAGCGGCGAAGGAATACCTGTCGTCGCACCGCGACACCTAGAAGCGTCGTCCGCAGACCATGGGGGGCTCAGCTCGGTCGCGATTGCAAGATCACGAACGACCGCGGCTGGGCCGCGAGTTCTTGCGTGACGGGGCCCCTTCGCGCAGGGTCGAAGGTGTCGCAGACGACATCCCACCCACGCGCAGGGAGCTCGGCGGGTATGCCAAAGGTCAATGGCTCCCACCATGCGTTGACGAGGATCAGGAAGTCATCGTCGACCATGGGAGCCCCGTCGGGACCGACGTCGGGATCCGTTGCGCCGTCGATGAACAACGCGACGCTGCGGGCGTTCGGGTCAGCCCAGTCTTGGGTTGTCATTTGCGCCCCCGCCGGGGTGAACCAGCGCAGATCTGCGGCGGCCTTACCAGTGAGATAGCGAGGCCTGCGGAAAACCGGATGGCTGCGACGCAGCGCGATGAGGTCTTTGGTGAACCGAAGCAGGTCCTCGTCGATCGCCGACCAGTCGAACCACGTGATCTCATTGTCCTGGCAGTAGGCATTGTTGTTGCCACGCTGGGTGCGGCCGAGTTCGTCACCGCCCAGCAACAGTGGAACGCCGGCGGAAAGAAGCAGAGTCGCAAGGAAAGCCCGCTGTTGGCGCGCCCGCAGGGCCATGACGCCAGTGTCACCGGTCGGCCCCTCTGCCCCGCCGTTCCAGGACCGGTTGTCGTCGGTGCCGTCTCGGTTGTTCTCCGCGTTGGCCTCGTTGTGCTTGACGTCGTATGAAACGAGGTCGTTGAGGGTGAACCCATCGTGCACGGTGACGAAGTTGATCGAGGCAGTGGGTCGGCGTCCTTCGTCGGGTCGATCGTAGATATCGGCGGATCCGCACAGGCGCGTCGCGAAGTCCGGCAGCAGCCCATCGTGGCTGCGCCACCAGTCGCGCATAGTGTCGCGGAAGCGTCCGTTCCACTCTGACCACAACGGTGGAAATCGGCCAATGTCATAGCTGTCCATGCGGCCGACATCCCATGGCTCCGCGATGAGCTTCACCTGCGACACCGCCGGATCCTGGCCGACAGCGTCAAAGAACGCCGAAAACGGGTCGAAGTCCCCATCTTCGCGGCCAAGTGTCGGCGCCAAATCGAAGCGGAAGCCATCGACGCCCATCTCGGAGACCCAGTAGCGCAACGAATCCATGATCATCCGCAAGGTGGTCCCGTCGGCCGTGTTCAGTGAATTCCCGCACCCCGTCGTGTCGATGTATCGGCTCGGATCGTTCGGGTCGAGGCGGTAGTAGCCGGCGTTGTCCAGTCCTCGATGGCACAGCGTGGGGCCGCCGGACCCGCCCTCGGCGGTGTGGTTGAACACGACATCCAGCACCACTTCCAAACCGGCCGCGTGCAGCGCGGCGACCATGTTGCGGAATTCCTCGACCTGCCCTCCGGGACGCCCGGCCCGCACCGCCGCGGAGTAGGCCGCGTGGGGGGCGAAGAAGCCGATCGTGTTGTAGCCCCAGTAATTCGTCAATCCCCGCGCGGACAGGAAGGATTCGGGGACGTTGTGGTGGATCGGCAGCAGTTCTATCGTGGTGACGCCAAGGCCGACGAGGTGTCGCACCGCCGCCTCGTGCGCCAAGCCCGCGTACGTGCCTCGTAGTTCCGACGGCACCTCCGGATGCTGCGCGGTGAACCCGCGCACGTGCACCTCGTAAAGGATCGTGTCGGCCAGGGCGTGTGCCGGTCCCGTCGGTAGCGGCGTGGAGACTGGGGCCGTCACCAGGCTGCGCGGCATACGGCCCGCTGAATCCAGCGGACTGGGTGCAGCGGTGTCATCCGTTGCGTAATCGAGCAATTCCGGGCCGAATCGCACGTCGCCGTGGATCGCTCGCGCATAGGGGTCGAGCAGTAGTTTGGCAGGGTTGTAACGCAGGCCGCGCTCGCGATCGTACGGTCCGCTGACCCGATAACCGTAAGCCTGTCCCGGCACCACGCCGGGCACGAAGCCGTGCCAGACGTCGCCGTCACGTTCCGATAGCAGCAACTGGGTTTCGCCGCCGTCGCCACTGAATAGGCACAGTCTGACCTCGTCACCGCTGGACGACACGGCGAAATTCGTGCCGTGTGGACCCGGCGTCGCACCGAGCGGAGCGGGACGGCCCGGAAGGATGCTGGCGCTCATGTGGTCTCCTCTCCCTGAACCAGGCGCTGGATGACTTCCGACGCCTTGGGGTAGGCACCATGCCGGCGCCTGATCACGTCGGCGACCAGCCCGGTCCACCCTGTCTGGTGCGACGCGCCGAGTCCGGCACCGTTATCGCCATGGAAGTACTCGTGAAAGAGCAGGTTGTTCCGCCACCGCGGATCGGTCTGCATCCGCGCTACGCCGCCGAAGCAAGGCCGCGATCCGTTCTGGTCGACGAGGAAGAGCGAAACCAGGCGCTCCCAGAAATCGGCGGTGACCACATCGAGCGTGACGTTGGATCCCGATCCGGTCGGGTACTCGATCGTGAGCTCGTCCCCGAAGAATTCGGAGTAGCGCTCCAACGCGGTCGCCACGAGGTAGTTCAGCGGAAACCACACCGGGCCACGCCAATTCGAGTTGCCGCCGAACATCGCCGTCGTCGATTCTGCCGGCTCGTAGTCTATTCCGGCGCGCACACCCTCCACGTCCAAGACGTATGGATGCTCCCGGTGGTAGGCCGATAGGGAGCGGAGCCCATGCGGCGACAGGAACTCCATTGGATCGAACAAGACTCGGCATAGTCGCCGGACGCGATCCAGACCGGTCACCCCGACCAACAGCCGCCGCTGTCCCGGCTGCCCGCGCAGGATTCCGGCATCGGCCATCTCCTTGGTCCCTCCGAGCCCGTGGCGTCGCAGGTAGCCGGCGAACATCTTGTCGGTCACGAGCGTCCGGTCAATGACCTCCTCGTTGACGACTGCTGCGGCGAGCAGCGGGATCATCGCGACCATCGAGCGCACCCGGACGGGCACGGCATTACCGTCAGCCAGCAGGATGCGGTCATAGAAGAAGCCGTCTACGTCATCCCAAAGCCCCACCGCGTCAAGGGCTTCCGAAATGCCCGCGAAGTGCTCCAGGAATTTCTGCACCAGGTCGAGCGCGGGCCGGTGCCCAGACCTCTCCAGGATGGCGGCGATGGTGGCCATGGACAACGCATAGCCCGCCATCCAGCCAGTGGCATCGGACTGCTCGAGGAGTCCATGGACTGGAAGATGCGAACGATCGAGGGGGCCGATGTTGTCCAATCCCATGAACCCCCCTTCGAAGAGGTTGGAGCCGTTGGCATCTTCGCGGTTCACCCACCAGGTGAAGTTCACCAGCAGCTTGTCGAAGATTCGACTGAGGAAGTCGAAGTCGCGTCCGCCGTCGATGGCAAACACTTCGAGTGCAGCCCACGCCTGCACCGGTGGGTTGACGTCGGAGAAGTCCCATTCGTAGGCGGGCAAGGCACCGTTGGGGCTTTGAAACCACTCTCGGCACAGCAGCGATAGTTGGTACTTCGCGAACGCGGGATCAACGTGGACGAGCGCGACGCAATGAAACGCCATGTCCCACGCGGCGAACCACGGATACTCCCACGTGTCGGGCATCGACATCACGTCGTACGCCTCGAAGCTGCGCCATCGGGTGTTGCGGCCGTGCCGCCGTTGCGGCGGCGGTGGCGGTTGGCCCGGGTCACCGTCCAACCAGCGGGCAACGTGGTAGTTGTAGAACTGCTTGTTCCACAACATGCCCGCGAACGCTTGTCGCATGACAGCGGCTTCGTCGGCCGACGCCGCGGAAGGCGTGAGTTCGGCGTAGAAGTCGTCGGCCTCGCCCCGCCGCTGCGACTGCACCCGGGTGAAATCCGCGCCGAGGGCTGTTGCGACGTCCGGGCCAGCGCCCTTCCGTCGCAGTCGCAGCCGCACCTGTGCGGTCTGGCCGGGATCCACCGTCAGCCGGTACCAGGCTGCACACTTGGTGCCGCGCCGCTCCGGATTGACGGTGTCGGCGCCTGAGACGACATGGTCGTTGATTCCGTCCTTCGGCCATCGGGAGGAAGACGGAACTCCGTAGAGCCGTTCGCAATTCGTGTCGTTGTCACAGAACAGCAGCTCCGGCTGAGCACCTCGTGGGTCCAGTCCGGGTAACAGCTCCATTTGACCGAGAAACGGGTGGTCCACGGCCACGGTGCCGTTCGCCGTGGCCGTGATCGTCGGTTGGGTTGCGTCGGCGTCCCAGGACCAGGTATTGCGGTACCACATGGTCGGAAGCACGTGCAGTAGCTCGGTGTCAGGCCCGGCGTTGGTCACGCTGATCGTCATCAGGATGTCGGTCGGATCCGCCTTGGCGTACTGGACGTCGACTACCCAGTAGCGATCGTCGTCGAAGGTCCCCGTGTCGAGCAACTCGTACTCGGGATCAAGTCTTCCGCGCTGCCGGTTCTCATCCAGTAGTTGTTGATATGGGTAAGCCCCTTGCGGGTAGTGGTAGCGCCAGCTGTTCCAGACGTGGCTGGGCACGGCATCGAGATACCACCAGTACTCCTTGACGTCCTCACCATGATTGGCCTCCGCGCCGGTCAACCCGAACGACCGCTCCTTCAGGATCGGGTCACGCCCGTTCCATAACGCCACCGCCACGCACAACCGCTGCTCGATGTCACAAAAACCCGCAAGCCCGTCCTCGCCCCAGCGGTATGCGCGCGAGCGCGCGTGGTCGTGCGGCAAATAGTTCCAGGCGTCCCCGTTCGGGCTGTAGTCCTCGCGGACTGTCCCCCACTGCCTTTCGCTGAGGTAGGGCCCCCACAGATACCAATCGCTGGCCTGAAGCAGGCCCAGGTCGAGTCGGCCGAAGTCCTCTATCCGCTGTCGCTCGACGCTTCGCGTGGTGGTCATGTCAGTCGCCGCTGCGGACGACGATGACCGGGACGCGCGCAGACTGCGCGACGGCGGAACTCACTGAGCCCAAACGCAAGCCGTCGAACCCACCGCGGCCCCGACTTCCGAGCACGACGAGTTGTGCGCGCTCGGACTCGTCGACGAGCCAGCGGGCCGCAACGTCACAGACGAGTCGCCGGTGCACCCGCACGTCGGGGTAGGTTTCTTGCCAGCCGGCAAGCCGTTCGCCGAGCACCTCCTCCCCTTCGTCGCGGTAGACCCGCCAATCCATCCCCAGGATGGGGAAGACCCCGACGTCGCTCCAGGCGTGTAACGCGACTAGTGGTACGCGGCGACGCGAGGCTTCATCGAAGGCCAGCGCCGTGGCCGCTTCCGAGGCCGACGACCCGTCGATGCCCACGAGGACCGGTGCGTCGTCTCGAATGTCGCGCTGTGCCGTGTCCGGATCATGAACGATCGCCACCGGGCAGTGCGCATGGTGGAGCAGACCCGAGCTCACCGAGCCGAGGATCTGCCGGCCAAACGCGTCGAGCCTGCGACTGCCGACCACGATCATCCGCGCATTGATCGACGCATCGACAAGCGTGGCAGTGACGCCTGCGTACCGGAGCTCGGACTGGACGTCGGGCGGTGCCTCCGCCGTCCGTTCGTCGACGATTCGGCGGCTCTGATCCAGGATCTGACGGGCCTTGACTTCCTGCTCCCGCGTGATCGTGTAATTGGGGGCCATCGTCGAGCTCATCAACGTCGGCGCAACAACGTGAACCAGTTTGATCGGCAGCCGGCGCATCGTGGCTTCTCGTGCTGCCCAGCTGACCGCAGCATACGACGCGACAGACCCATCGACGCCGACCACCAAGCCGGACAGTGTCGCCTCACCGGACATGCGTCCTCCTGATTACCTAGATGCCCTTCGGCGAATCATCGCGCCGACATCGCGCGCCGTCACTGGTGGAGCGGACAAGATATGAGTCGCAATGGTGTACCGACGAACACACGAACACCGTCATGTTGGGACACCGGGATCACCGCTTACCCTGGTCAGTGCCGAGGGTGATCAGGACGGTCCGGAGATCACCCGAAGGATCGGTGAATCCCACCGTCACCCGAGCGCCTGGTGCTCGTGACTGAACTGCTGCGGACAGCGCGCCGGCGTTTTGGATCACTTGGTCATCGACCTTCGTGACCAGCGAGCCATCGGGCAGTCCGGCTACGTCCGCGGGACTACCGCTTGTCACGCCAACGATCCGGGCGCCGTCGGCGTCCGTCTCGGTACCTAGCTGCGCTCCCAGCCATGCATGGGACGCGGTACCGGTGGTGATGAGTTCGCTAGCGATGCGCGCGGCGTGATCGACGGGTATGGCGAAACCAATCCCGATCGAACCGCTCTGCGCATTGCCGACGTCGCCAAGA
>JAOPWT010000410.1 GCA_025965555.1 Mycobacterium sp. | reverse complement strand
TTGCCCTGGTGTTCGTACTGCTCGCGGATCGGCGCCTTGAACGCCTCTTCCTCCTCCGGCGTCATATCGCCGCGGACGGTCGCCAACACCGACGCGGCCTGCTCACCGCCCATCACCGAGATCCGCGCGTTGGGCCACATCCACAGGAAGCGGGGCGAATACGCGCGACCGCACATCGAGTAGTTGCCCGCACCGTAGGACCCGCCGATCACGACGGTCAGCTTGGGCACCCGTGCGCACGCGACGGCGGTGACCATCTTGGCGCCGTGCTTGGCGATGCCGCCCGCCTCGTAGTCGCGGCCCACCATGAAGCCCGCGATGTTCTGAAGGAACAGCAGCGGCGTGGAGCGCTTGTCACACAGTTCGATGAAATGTGCTCCCTTCAAGGCAGATTCGCCGAAGAGCACGCCGTTGTTGGCCACGATACCCACGGGATGGCCATGGATGCGGGCGAAGCCCGTGACCAGAGTGGAGCCGTAGTCAGCCTTGAACTCGGTGAACTCGCCACCTTGGGCAAGCGAAGCGCCGGGGAAGGGCCCGTCGACGATGCGAGTGATCACCTCGTGCACGTCGTAGGGCACCTTCGAGTCGACGGGTACCACGTCGTAGAGTTCGCTCTGGTCGGCGACGGCGTCGACCGTCGGCCGGACGTCCCACGGGGTAGGCGCACTCGGCCCGAGCGTGTCGACGATGTTGCGCACGATGCGCAGCGCGTCGCGATCGTCGTGTGCGAGGTGGTCGGTGACACCCGAGATCTTCGAGTGCAGGTCGCCGCCACCGAGTTCCTCGGCGGTCACCACCTCGCCGGTGGCGGCCTTCACCAGCGGCGGTCCGCCGAGGAAGATCGTGCCCTGGTTGCGCACGATGACGGCCTCGTCACTCATGGCGGGGACGTAGGCGCCTCCCGCGGTGCAGGACCCGAGCACGGCCGCGATCTGCGGAATACCCTTGGCGCTGAGATTGGCCTGGTTGAAGAAGATCCGACCGAAGTGTTCGCGATCGGGAAAGACCTCGTCCTGCCGCGGCAGGAAGGCGCCACCCGAGTCGACGAGGTAGATGCAAGGAAGCCGGTTCTGGGCCGCAACCTCTTGTGCGCGTAGATGTTTCTTCACGGTGATCGGGTAGTACGTGCCGCCCTTGACCGTCGCATCGTTGGCCACGATCAGGCATTCCCGACCCGACACCCGACCGATGCCCGCGATCAACCCCGCACCGGGGCACTCGTCGTCGTACATGCCGTCGGCGGCGAGCGGGGCGAGCTCGAGGAACGGGCTCCCCGGGTCGAGCAGTCCGTCGACCCTGTCACGCGGCAGCAACTTGCCTCTGCTGACGTGACGCTCGCGCGCACGCTCGGGACCGCCGAGTGCAGCGGTGGCGAGCTTCTCGCGCAGCTGCGCCACCAGCGCCAAGTGCTGCTCGCGGTGCGATACGAGCGTTGTCATGCCCACCCGTTCCATTTGAGTTAATGATGACTAACTGGTGGTATGTTAGTGATCATTAACCGAAATGTCTACAAGCGTCGGGAGGCTGGGATGGCGGAGAATGCACCGTCGGCCACGCCGGAGACGTCCCGCAGCAAGGCGAAGTCCGACCGTCGCTCGCAGCTGATCGCCGCCGCCGAACGGCTCATCGCCGAACACGGTTACCTCGCCGTGCGGCTCGAGGACATCGGGGCGGCTGCCGGCGTGACAGGACCGGCCATCTATCGCCACTTTTCCAACAAGGAAGCGCTGCTGGTCGAGCTCCTGGTCGGCATCAGCACCCGGCTTCTCGCAGGCGCCTCCGACGTCGTGGCGAAGACGAGCGACCCGGCCATCGCCCTCGACGACCTGATCGACTTCCACCTGGACTTCGTCTTCACCGAGCCCGACCTGATCCGCATCCAGGACCGCGACCTCGCACACCTACCGAGCGCCGCGAAGCGCCAAGTCCGGCGGGCTCAGCGCCAATACGTCGAAACCTGGGTCGACGTCCTGCGTCGCCTGTCCGCAGATCTCGACGAGAACGAGGCGAGGCTGATGGCCCACGCCACGTTCGGACTGCTCAACTCCACCCCGTACAGCGTCAAGCCCGGCGCGCGACGCGACTCGTCGCGGGCCGTGCTGCGGGCCATGACTCTGGCGGCGCTGGGCTCTGCCCGGCCGACCTAATACCAGACGCGCCGTCCGCCGACCGCGTGGCCGGCTGCACCGAGCAGCCAGAACACGGCCCCGATGACCAGCACGACGACCCCGATGTACGTCAGGATCGGCACGCCGAAGATGAGACCCAGAACGAGAAGAATGACACCGATGGCGATCACTTTGGCTCCCTTGACGAGGTTGATTACTGGCTGGGTTGTGGGACGTTGACCTTGCAGTCCGCCACCTTCGGGTTTGCACCGGAATAGTTCAGTGGTCCCGCGACCACCGTAAGAGCAATGGTTCCGGCTGTTGCGCAGTTGGTTTCGGCGGTCTTGAAATAGTCCCGCTGATACGCGGCGAAGACTCCGATCAGCAACCAGATGAGCACGATCGTGCCGATGATTCCGCTACCTCGCATGCTGGACCTCCATGTCGCTGTCCGCCCGTGCGGCGTCGACACCGTTTACCCGACCGACAATTGCGGTAAACCCCTGCGTGGCAAAGCACAGCCCCGCGATCCGCACTAGCTCAGCCGGTCCACGGCGCAGGTACCCTGCAGACATGAGGTGGACATGACAGATCCATCAAGCCGTGACGGTTGGGGCCAGGAGCATCCGGGCACCTACAACTACCCGGCCTATCCCGGCTCGCCGTACGGCCAGCAGGCGCCGTACCCATCGGCGTACCAGACGCCGGGTGCGCCCAAGCCCACCGAGCAACTGCCCGCCTATTCGCCGTACGGGTACAACCCCTACGCCACGGGACAATACGGTCCCCCGAACCCGCCGGGCGCAATGCCGCCCGAGCCGCCGAAGCCGGGTGGACCCAACCCACGACGCTGGCTGTGGCTGCTGGCGGCGTTGGCGCTGCTGATCGTGCTGGGGTTGGTGATCGGGCTGGTGATCATCAACAGCTCACAACAGAACACGGTCGTAGCGCCACCGCAGACGCCGATCGAACCCACCATGACCGCACCGTCGACGACGACGTCTCGCACGCCGACGACGACGCGGACCACCACGCCCGCACCAACGACGACGACGACACCAGGTACGACCCCACCCGGGCAGACGGATCCGAACGGCACGCACACGGTCGTCTACTCGGTCGCCGGTGAGGGCCGCGCGATCAGCATCCTGTACCTCGACAGTGGCGGAGTGCTACAGACCGAGTTCAACGTTCTGCTGCCGTGGACCAAGGAGGTTCAGCTGACCGGGGCGGCCAACAGCTCCGCGAGCGTCAGCATCGTCAACGTCGGTCGTGAACTCACGTGCTCCATCACCATCGACGGCACGGAGACCCAGCAGAACACCGGTACCGGCCTGACGTTGTGCACGTCGCTGGGGACTCGCTAGCGCGACCGATCCGGCATGCGCACGCCGACGATTGCGAGCAGACCCATGACCAAGACGGTCACCAGCCCGCCGAGCCCAGCGCGATCGGTGCCGAAGACGTCGATGAACGTGAAGAACAGCAGCGGAGCCAGGAACGAGACAGCCCGTCCGGTCGTCGTGTAGAGCCCGAATGCCACGCCCTCCTTACCCTCCGTGGACATCCGCATCATCATCGTTCGCGCCGATGACTGGGTGGGGCCGACGAACAGGCACAGCAGCAGCCCGCAGATCCAAAACGCCACCACGCCGGACAGATTCAGCAGGACCAAGCCCACCACGACCATGGAGGTCAGCGAGCCGACGATGACGGGTTTGGACCCGATGCGGTCGTCGAGGAGACCGCCGAGGACGGCGCCGATCGCGGCGATCACGCACGCGCAGACACCGAACAGCAGGACGTCTGCGGGCGACACCCCGAACACGGTCACGCCGAGGACCGCGCCGAACGAGAACACGCCCGTCAGCCCGTCGCGGAAGACCGCACTGGCCAACAGGTAGTACACGACGTGATGGTCGCGGCGCCACTCCCCCTTGACCTCCACCCACAGCGCACGGTATGCACCGAGCACTCCCACGACGGGCGGACGATCTTCGGTGTCAAGGGCTTTCGACGTGATCAGTAGCGGCAGCGCGAACAACGCCAGCCAAGCAGCCGTCAGAAGCACTGCCGCCCGGACGTTTTGGCCGTCGTCGTGGGGCAGCAACAGCGCACCGCGGGTGTCACCGTCGCCTGCGATGAAGCCGAGGTACACGATGAGCAACAGCACGACGCTGCCGAAGTACCCTGCTGCCGAACCGAATCCGGAGACCCGGCCAGACGTCTCGGGAGTCGACAGCTGGCGCAGCATGGCGTTGTACGGCACCGTGGCCAGGTCGCTGAAGGCCGCGGTGCACGCGAGCAGCACCAAACCCGGCCACAGGTAGTGATAGTCGGCCCGGATGAGGCTCATCGCCGACGTGAGCACCACGACGACACCCGTCAGAATGGTCAACACGGTGCGGCGGCGGTGCGGTGCGTCGACGAGAACGCCGGTCGCAGGCGCAAGCATGGCGACGAACAACCCCGCGATCGTCAACACCCGGCCGAGCCAGCTCGCAGGCGTCGTCGGCCCCGGCAGTCCCGCACCGACCTGTTGGGTGAGGTAGACCGAGTAGACGAACGTGACGACGATCGCGTTCACCCCAGTGGAACCGCAGTCCCACAATGCCCATGCCACGACGGGGAGCCGCCCCCGGGTTCGAGTACCCGCGGGGTTGGTCATGAACGCACTCTATTGGTACCTACGATTGGCCCATGCCCGTACCTGCTCCCAGTCCCGACGCCCGCGCCGTCGTCACCGGCGCCTCGCAGAACATCGGTGAGGCGTTGGCCACCGAGCTCGCTGCTCGAGGGCACCACCTGATCATCACCGCCCGTCGCGAAGACGTGCTGACCGCGCTGGCAAACGAGTTGACCGAATGCTACGGCGTCACCGTCGAGGTACGCCCGGTCGATCTGGTCGATCCCGCCCAACGCGCCGAACTCTGCACCGAGCTTTCGCAGCGCAACATCTCCATCCTGTGCGCCAATGCGGGCACCGCGACGTTCGGCCCGGTGGCCAACCTCGACGTCGACGGTGAGAAGGCACAGGTTCAGCTCAACGTCCTCGGCGTGCACGACCTCGTGCTGGCCGTTCTGCCGGGGATGGTCTCACGTCGCGCAGGCGGGATCCTGATCTCCGGCTCCGCGGCGGGAAACTCGCCGATCCCCAACAACGCCACCTACGCGGCGTCCAAGGCGTTCGTGAATACGTTCAGCGAGTCGCTGCGCGGCGAGGTGAAGCCGCTCGGCATTCACGTCACCGTGCTGGCGCCCGGACCGGTGCGCACCGAGCTGCCGAATCCGGATGAGCAGTCCCTCGTCGAGAAGCTGATCCCGGACTTCCTGTGGATCTCGACCGAGCACACCGCGAAGCTGTCACTGGATGGCTTGCAGCGCAACAAGATGCGCGTCGTGCCGGGCGTGACGTCCAAGGCGATGTCGGTGGCCAGCGGTTACGCCCCGCGTTCCATCGTCACGCCGATCGTCGGTGCCGTCTACAAGAAGCTCGGGGGCGAGTAGGAGCCTCGGCGCAAACCTAGCGGCGCCGACGGGTGCCGGTGCCGAACATGCTGCGGGTGATCTCACGGCCTGCGACGGTGGCCGCAGACCGGATGAAGCTCTTGAAGGCCGAGCTCTTGATCACTTCCTCGACCATGCTCGGTCCCTGCGGTGCGGGCGACGAGATCTGACCCCTGCCGGACGCGCTGGCGATTCCGCCTCCGGAGACTGGCGGCGGCAGTGCCTCTGGCGGTGCCACCTTGGCGTTGAGGCGCTCATAGGCGGACTCGCGGTCGATCGTCTGTCCGTACTCGGCCTGCAACGGCGACGCCTTGGCCGCCGCACGGATCGCGTCGTCACCGATGGTGCCCATCAACGACCGTGGAGCACGCATCCTGGTCCAGGCAACCGGCGTCGGCGCACCGGTTTCCGCGAGCACCGTGACGATGGCCTCGCCGATGCCAAGCGACGTCAGTGCCGACTCCAGGTCGTAGGTGGTGGTCTTCGGGTACGTGCGCACCGTCTTCGTCAGCGCCTTCTGGTCATCGGGGGTGAAGGCCCGCAAGGCGTGTTGGACGCGAGCACCCAACTGCGAGAGCACGTTGTTCGGCACGTCGGTGGGCAACTGGGTGCAGAAGAACACCCCGACGCCCTTCGAGCGGATCAGCTTGACGGTCTGCTCGACCTGGTCGAGGAACGCCTTCGACGCGTCGGTGAACAGCAGGTGCGCCTCGTCGAAGAAGAACACCAGCTTCGGCTTGTCGACGTCACCGATCTCGGGCAGCGTCGTGAACAGGTCGGCCAGCACCCACATCAGGAACGTCGAGAACATCACCGGCCTGGCCGCCTGCGCGCCCAGCTCCAGCAGCGTGATGACACCGCGGCCCTGCGCGTCGAACCGCATCAGGTCCTTGGGCTCCAGCTCCGGCTCACCGAAGAAGGTGTCGGCGCCCTCCGCCTCGAGGTTGATCAGTGCGCGCAGGATCACGCCAGCGGCACTCGGCGACACCGCGCCGAGTGCCTTGCGTTCCGGCTTGCCCTCGTCGCTGGTGAGGAACTGGATGACGGCGCGCAGATCCTTGATGTCGAGCAGCAGCTGCCCCTGCTGGTCTGCCCAGTGGAAGATCAGCCCAAGCGTCGACTCCTGAGTGGCATTGAGCCCCAACACCTTCGACAACAGAACCGGCCCGAAGCTGGTGATGGTGGCCCGGACCGGAACCCCGACGCCCTCGGTGCCGAGCGAGAGGAATTCGACGGGAAAGTCCGTCGGGGTCCAACTGTCGCCGGTGTCGGTGGCGCGCTGGGCGGTCTTGTCTCCCGGGGCGCCCGGCCTGGCCAGTCCGGACAGGTCGCCCTTGACGTCGGCCATGACGACCGGCACCCCAGCCGCCGACAGCTGCTCGGCGATCACCTGGAGCGACTTCGTCTTGCCGGTACCCGTGGCTCCCGCGACCAGACCGTGGCGGTTGACGGTGGCCAGCGGGATCCGGACTTGCGCGGTCGGATCGACGACGCCGTCCACGACGATCGAGCCGAGCTCGAGTGCCTGCCCTTCGACGGCATAACCAGCGGCGATCCGTTGCGCAGGGGTGCCAGTCGATTCTGTGCTCATGCGGGCGACATTACTGGTCGGGGGCCCATTCAGGAGGGTCTGGGCAGCCCTGGACTGCCACTGTCAGGCTGTACGAATACTGTTGACCGCTGTGCGTGACGAACTGGTATGGATCGACTGCGAGATGACGGGGCTCGACCTCAAGTCAGACCGGCTCATCGAGATCGCCGTTCTGGTCACCGATGGAGAGCTCAATCTTCTCGGCGACGGCCTCGACGTCGTCATCCACGCCGATGACGCGGCCCTCGACGGCATGATCGACGTGGTGGCGACGATGCACCGCAAGTCGGGGCTCACCGAAGAGGTGCGGGCGTCCACCATAGATGTGCCGACCGCGGAGGCGATGGTCCTCGACTACATCCGTGGCCATGTCAAACAGGCCAAGACCGCACCGCTGGCGGGCAACTCGATCGGCACCGACCGTGGCTTCATCGCACGAGACATGCCCGCGTTGGACGACTTTCTGCATTACCGGATGATCGACGTCAGCTCGATCAAGGAGCTGTGCCGGCGCTGGTATCCGCGCATCTACTTCGGCCAGCCGGAGAAGGGCCTCGCCCACCGCGCACTCGCCGACATCCACGAGTCGATTCGCGAGTTGAAGTACTACCGGAGCACCGCCTTCGTCACCCCGCCTGGACCCTCTACCAGCGATATCGCCGCAGTAGCTGCCGAACTCGGGCCGCTCACCGAAGACGACGAGCCAATGGATTCGGCTGCAGAGCACCCGAGCGGCTAAGATCGTTAGCGCCGCTGTGCCCGACGGGCGGGCGGCAATGGTGGCTGTAGTTCAGTTGGTAGAGCACCAGGTTGTGATCCTGGCTGTCGCGGGTTCGAGTCCCGTCAGTCACCCAGCAGGTCGGAGGGCATTCGTGCCCTCCGACTTTCTGCTTTCCGGGGGTCCACTACACCCAAAGTGACGCCGCGGGAAGCGGCGCGATCGTGGCCATGTGGATCGCGCGCGAAATCGTCCCCGCCCTAAACGTTCGCGTTGCCGGCCTTCCACTGCTCCCACGGCACGTTCCAGTCGCCGAGGCCGTCGGTTCCCGGCAGCACCGACCCGACGGTGTTCAGGACCTCGACGATGTCACCGCGCTTGGTGTTCTCATAGAACCACTGCGCGTTGCTGGTGCTCACGTTGAGGCAACCGTGGCTGACATTGCTGTAGCCCTGGCTGCCGACCGACCACGGCGCCGCGTGCACGTAGATGCCGCTGTAGGACATCTGCGTGGCGTAATCCACCTCGGTGCGATACCCGTTGGGCGCGTTCGACGGGACGCCATAGGTCGAGGAATCCATCACCATGTGCGAGAGGCGGTCGCCGATGATGTACGTGCCGTTGTTGGTCGGCGTGCTGCTCTTGCCCATCGAGATCGGCATGGTCTTGATGACCTCGCCGTTGCGACGGACGGTCAGGGTCTTCGTGTTGTCGTCTGCGGTCGCGATGATCTCGTCACCGATGGTGAAGTGCGTACTGACGTTCTCCTGGCCGAACAACCCGTCGCCGAGATCGACGCCATAGGTGTTGACCGCCACGTCGACCGTGGTACCCGGCTTCCAGTAAGCCTGTGGGCGCCAACGCACTTCGCGGTTGCTCAGCCAGTAGAACGCGCCGTCGACCGGCGGATTGGCGGTGACGGTGATCGCCTTCTCCGCGGCGAGGCGGTTCGGGATGTTCTCGTCGAAGCGGACCGCGACGGGCTGGCCGACGCCGACGACCTCGCCGTCATTGGGCAGCACATACGGCATCGTCAGGTTCTCCGGCGAATGCGTCTGGAAAGTCATCGAGCGACTCGTCACGCCGCCGAGCCCCAGTGACTGCGCGCTGAGCGTGTACTTCTTGTTGTAGCCGAGCTGCTCGGTGGTGGTCCACCTCAGGCCGTCGGGGCTGAGGCGACCCGCGACCGTGGCGCCGTCGCCATTGGTCATGGTGACCGCGCCCAGCACACCGTCCTCGGCGCTGACCGTCACGGGAGAGTCAACCGTCACGCCGACCGCACCATCGCTCACCGACGCGGTGAGCTTGGGGACCAGGAGGTCACCGAATGGGGTTCCCTTGTCGGTGATCGTCTGTGGCTGTGGCGGTTGCGCGGGCGTGCCGCCACACGCACTGAGCCCGAGGACCACGGCGGGCACCAGCAGGACGGCCGTCAGCCAGCCACGCGTCCAACGTGAACGTGTCACCGCTTGGACCTGCCACATGCGGACGCCCCTTCCCACCAAGTTCACATGAGACTCCCACCTACTTGCCAGTATTCTAAGGGAATCCTGCGACACGAGCGCGGTCGTCGAGGCCTTCCGCCGCACTTCGGACATTCGGATTTCACCCAGCGCCTCGGGACTGTTATCGTCTCTCACGCGCGCCGTTAGCTCAGTTGGTAGAGCAGCTGACTCTTAATCAGCGGGTCCGGGGTTCGAAACCCTGACGGCGCACTTTAGAGCTTGTTTTTTCGGCTCATCGGCTCCGGGGTCATCGTTTATTCATCG
>JAOPWT010000397.1 GCA_025965555.1 Mycobacterium sp. | reverse complement strand
GGTGCCCAGCCGCAGCCGGTGCGCTGGAACCTGCGGCTCGGGGTCTCCAACGTCGACGGCAAGTTGCTGATCTCGCGGCTGGAGACCATCCGATGAGGAACCGGTTGAGGGTCATGGCCTTCGACGTGCTGGCACCGCTCGGGGCGATTCTGGCGCTGGTCTACATCGGCATCGCGCTGGCGTGGCCGCTGTGGTGGGTGTCGGTGTGCTCGGTGCTGTGCCTGCTGATCGTGCAGGCCGTCGTCGTCAATGCCGTGCTGTTCCGCCGCGACGGCGTCACGGTCGGCACCGACGACGACGGCCCCGGTCTGCGACTCGCCGTCGTGGGCCTGACCACCGTCGCGTTGGCGGCGGCCGTCGTGGTCGGCTACACGCGGTGGACGGCACCCGAGGCGACCATGCATCGCGATGTCACAGAGGTGGTCGGCATCGCCAGCAGTGCGGCCGAGGCGTCGGCGACGTTCACCCCGCAGAGTCCGAGCGCCAACTTCGACCGGCTGACGGCAATGATGACGTCGCACGGGGCCGATGGCTTCCGAGGCGAATTCGACGCCATGGCAAAGGATTTGACGAGTAAGGGCCTCACCGTTCAGGCCAGCACCGTCTCGGCAGGCGTCGAGGCCATTGGTCCGCAGGCCGCGGTGGTCGCGGTCATCATGCGCGGGACGCAGAACGCGCCGGGGCAGCAACCGGCCACCGTGCCGCTGCCGCTGCGGGTGTCGCTGCTGAAGCAGGACGGCCGCTGGCTGGTGGACGACCTGTCGCCCATCAACTCGCGCTGAGCGAGCAGAGCAGCCGGGCGGCCAGTTCGTCGGGATGGCTCAACGCCATCAGATGCCTGCCCGGCATCACCTCGATGTCGGCGCCCGCAGCGGTCAGGTGGGGCACCACGCGATGCCAGAACCACGCGCTGCCACCTGCGCCGGGGATCAACGCAAAGGTCGTGGGCACGGCGAGCCGGAGGTCAGTCCTGGCGGTCGTTGCGCATCTTGGCGAAGCGGTCGGACAACCGTCGCATCCTGATCATCAGCGATGCCGCCGGGCTGGTCGCGCCCTGAAGATGGGCCGCGAACTGGTCTGCGGGAATGCCGATGCGCGAGGCGAACTCATCCTGGCCGAGGCCGGACCGCTGAAGAAGCATGAGGATGTGGCGTGCGACTTCGGCGCACTCATTGGCCTCGAGATGTTCGCGGGAGCGGGTGAGGACCTCGTCGAGAGCCTTCGAAACGCCATAGGGCGGCGCGGTCTCGAGTACCTCTTCGACCTGGCGGGCGGTCCGTCCGTACGGGTCGCGCTTGATGGCGACGACGATGCGCTGCCACACCGTCAGATCGTCGGTCTCCAGTGCCGCACGGATTGCTGACGTCGGCCAGAATTCGACCGGCCGTTGGTCGACGGCGGGGCGTCTGCGCGCTGGCCCTGCTGCGGAATTGGGGCGGCCGGTGGCGTCGCCACGCGCATCCGTCGTCAACGTCACCTCGCCTCCTCCAACATCGCGACTGCCACCGAGAGGCAGCGCCGCCTGACGTGTGCCCAATCGGACTCCGCGTCGGGACCCATCCAGTCTTCGTCGTCATCCGACGGGTGTGGGTCGGCTAACCGCCGCACGAGCTGCGTCGCGACCCACTGGCTTCTCAACCGCTGTCCAGAGTAATACCGGTCCATTCCGGACAGCACCACTGCGGCAGTTTGAGTCTCCATGGACTCGACCAGATCGGCAAACTCTGCGTAGTCCCTGGCAGTGTTGCGGCACATGATCAGGTAGCACTTCAGACGCAGGGTCTCGGCCCCGGTCGGGATCTGCAGCCGGTCGCCGGTCGGCAGAAGAACGTTCGTGGTCTCCATCGGGCTGAGCCGCCGCACCGTGGGCTGGTCGGTGTCGGCGGCCGTCGCCAGCGCGTCGAGTGCCACCGCGAGCCTGCCGCGCCACATGGTCACCGGGTGCACGGGCTGGCGCGGGACATACCGGCCGCCGGCGTGGCTGGAGCCGTTCTTGCCGTTCTTCGCGCCGTTACCCCTGCCCGATTTGCCCTGGTGAGTGCCGTTGAGTCCGAGGGTATCGCCTGGTCGCAGGGCGGCCAGCGGCTCGTCGCCACCCTTCACGTGCGGTGCGATCGATCCGCCGGGGGGTAGGCAGCCGCTGAACGCCAGCGGGTCGGCGACGGTGATGGTCTGCGGTGCGAGGGTCTTCAGTTTCGCCGCAGACTTCACCACGTTGCGGATGTCGGAGCCCGACGGTCCCATCGTGGAGATGTCCTCGGGGATGACGACGAGGTCGCCGATGTCAGCCTTGGGCAGCGGCTTCTCGAAGTCCACCGACGGCAGAATGCGGTCGAGCCAGCCAGGTAGCCACCAGTTCCACTGCGCGAACATCGCCATCAGCGCGGGCACCAGCACGAGGCGCACGATTGTCGCGTCAACGGCGATCGCGACCGCGCAGGCGACACCCAGCTGCGCGACCAGCGGCATGCCGGCGAACGCAAACCCGATGAACACCGCGATCATGATCAGCGCCGCGCTGGTGATCGTGCGGGCACTGGTGCTCACGCCGTAGGCAACGGCATCGCGGGTGTTGTTGGTCTGTAGGAAACGCTCGCGGATCCGGGTCAGCAGGAAGATCTCGTAGTCCATCGACAACCCGAAGGTCATCGCCAGCACCAGCGGCGGGATGGTGCTGTCCAGAGACTGGAGCGGCTCGAAGCCCAACGCCTCGAACCAGCCCCACTTGAAGACGACCACCAGGCTGCCGTATGCGGCGGCGACCGACAGCACGGTCATCAGGACGCCCTTGAACGCCAGGAAGACCGAACGGATCGAGATCAGCAGCATCACGAACGCGATGAAGGCGACGAACGCGAAGACCATCGGCTGCGTGGTGGCCACCCGGTCGTCGAAGTCCTTGAGCAGCGCGGTGGGGCCGCCGACGTCGACGACGGCGGATGACCCGGGGGCCGCCTGCGGCAGTTCGGCGCGCATCCAGTCGACGGTGTGCCGGGCCGCCGGGTCCTCGGGGTCCACCGAGAGCACCGCCGACAGGAGGGCGCTGCGGTTGTCGTTGCCGAACACCGGAGGTGACACCGTGGCCACGTCGGGCCCCTGGCTCATCTTCTGCGCAAGCGCATCGATGGCGCCGGTGTTCTCCGAGCCGTTGGCATTGCCGTCGGGGAAGGTGACGAGGACGCGGATGGGTCCGAGCGCACCCGGTCCGAGCGCCTGCGCCGCCGCGCTGATACCGCCGCGGATCTCGTGGGTGGGCGCGAACTGGCGCTGCAGGCTGTTGCCGAGCGTCATCGCGAACGCAGGAGTGGCGAGCACGATCAGCACAATCGCCGCACCGCACGCCGACAGCCACTGCCGGCGCATCACCCAACCCACCCAACGCGTCCAGAACCGCGACTGCGTCGTCTCGGGCCTGCGCGACACGTGCAGCCACGACGACCGCTTGGACGCCGCCCTGCCCACCGTCGCGAGAACCGCCGGGATCAGCGTCGTCGAGGTCAGCACGGCGACCGCGACCGCAAGGATCGCGCCCGTGGCCATCGACGCCAGGACGGGTGTGTGGATCAGGTAGATGCCGGTCACCGAGGCGATCACCGTGAGACCCGACAGCAGCACGGCCAGACCTGACGTCGCCATTGCGGCGTCGGCCGCCTGCGCCGGATCACGGCCGGACCGCAATTCCTCCCGGAACCGCATCAGGATGAACAGTGAGTAGTCCACGGCCAGCGCGATGCCGAACATCGACACGGTCGACGTCACGAAGACCGACATCTGGGTGACCATCGACAGCAGATAGACGAGCCCCATCGTCACCACCACCGTGCAGATGCCCAGCACCAGCGGCATCGCGGCGGCCGCGAGGGATCCGAAGACCGCCAGCAGGACGATCATGACGATCGGCAGGTTCCACTTCTCGGCCTGCCCGATGTCGTGCTTGGTGGCCTCGCTCGCCGCGGCGCCGAGGGCGCCCTGGCCGATGACGTAGAGCTTGACCTTGCCGTTCTCGAACTGCCCAGGTTGGTCGCCGTTGATGCCGACCTTCTTGCGCAGCTGTTTGGCCACGTCGGAACTGCCGCTGTTGAAGTCCGTCTGCAGGCTGACGACGTAGGGCCGGTCCGGCTGAGGCGGCGGCTGCTGCGGGTTGGGCAGCACCTTGACGCTGGGGACTTCGGCGGCGATGCGCTGCAGCTGCGCGACGGCGCCGAACATGTCTTCGAAGGAGGCATCTGCGCGCGGTGCAGCGACCAGCGCCAAGGGGGAGGCACCCTGATCGGGGAAGTGATCCTGGATCGCGTGCTCGACACTCAGCGACTGCGAGCCCGCCACCTCGAAGCCGCCGCCCGTGAGGTTGCCCGACTGGTTCAGTGCGAGGTACGCCGCCGGGACAAGGAGCAGCAGCCACGCGACGAAGACGGCCCAGCGGTATCTACGCAGCTTGCTGCTCAACCGCAACATGAACTGCTGGATGGCGTACCCCTGCCTCACTGCCCGCGTTTCGTAGCGATGAGCGTACCGCAGCACGAGGTAGGGTGATCGCCCCGCGAGGCGTCATGGATGGGTCCCGCCCACCCGTTGGAGTGACCTGGCTATTTGCTGTGCGGATTGGTGGCCAGGCTGCCCTGATGGCAGTATGGCGCGTGACCGTATCTGGGTTGGGGACCCGATTGCCTGCGATCCATGCGTTTACGAGGCGATTGGACGTTCGTCGTTCGTGAGGAGCTACCCATGAAGACCACCACTCCCGCCATCAGGCGCTGGCTCGGTGGCGTGTTCGCTGCATCTGCGGTCGGCGGTGTGATTGCGACCGCGATGGCGGTGCCGGGAGTTCCAGCGGCGACCGCCGCGACGGACCCGTGCGCGGCCAGCGAGGTGGCGCGCACGATCGGCTCGGTGGCCACCTCAATGGGTAACTACCTCGATGCGCATCCCGAGACCAACACCGCACTGACGACCATCTCGCAGCAGCAGGGCGGCGCTCAGTCGCTCGGTGCGCTGAAGACGTACTTCGAGGCAAACCCGCAGGCAGGCAAGGACATGCAGGCGCTGCAGAGTCCGCTGATGGGCCTGTCGGCCCGCTGCAAGCTGCCGGTGACGCTGCCACAGGTGCTAGGGCTGCTGCAGGGCGCGCAATCGCAAACCGGTTCGCTGCCGGGGGCGCTGCCTGGAGGTTTGCCAGGCGCGCTTCCGACGGCGCAGACCGTCGGGGTGCCGGGCACTTCGCTGCCCGCCCAGTCAGCGCCCGCCGCCGTGGTGGCACCGGGCACCGGCCCGCTGCCCGGGCCGACGACAACTGTTCCCAGGTAGTCCTCAGCGACTCGCTTGCGTGTTCACGAGAACTCCGTGAGCTGGACATTCGATCTTTCTCACGGTTGTTTAAGCGCAAGGCAAGAAAGTCGTGACCGATTCTGCTTAGCTTTGCGTTGTCGGTAACCGCACAAGGTTCCGGACTGTGCACTTTTTGATGAAGGAGCTTGATCATGTTGCTCTCGGCCCGTGCTGGGCGACGTACGGTAGCTGGCGCAATGGGCGCCTGCGCGATCGCAGGCGCGATGCTGTTCGGTGCACTGCCGTCTGCTCTGGCAGACGACCCTGCCCTCAACCCCCCGAACTGCACCGCCGCGGACCTCGCAGGCGTCGCGTCGGGCGTGTCGGCGTCAACCTCCGCGTACCTGTTCACCCACCCCGACGTGAACTGGTTCTTCACCAGCCTCGAAGGCCTGCCGCGCGACCAGGTTCGTACCCAGGTCGCCGACTACATGGATCAGAACCCGGGTGCGAAGGCCGACCTGACGGGCATCCGTCAGCCTCTCGTCGACCTCAAGAACCGCTGCGGCTCGGCGCCCGCGCCAGCCATTCCTTAGACCCGGTGCGGGTGGCAGAGCCACCTGCGCTTGACGGCGCGGGTCGCACGGTCTTGATGGTGGACGACGATCCGGACGTCAGAACTTCGGTGGCCCGCGGATTGCGGCATTCCGGGTTCGACGTGCGGGTCGCGGCGAGCGGCAAGGAAGCGTTGCGACTGCTGTCCAACGAAAGCCTCGACGCGTTGGTTCTGGACGTTCAGATGCCAGAACTCGACGGCGTGGCGGTCGTGACCGCGTTGCGGGCGTTGGGTAACGACATTCCGATCTGCGTGCTGTCGGCACGCGACACGGTCAACGACCGGATCGCCGGGCTCGAGGCGGGCGCCGACGACTATCTGACCAAGCCGTTCGACCTCGGCGAGTTGGTCGCCAGGCTGCACGCGCTGTTGCGGAGGTCCAGCCTGTCGGAACGGTCGCCGGACACCATGACCGTCGGGCCCCTGACCATCGACACCGCCAGGCGCCTGGTGTTCGTCGAGGGCGAGCGGGCGGAGTTGACCAAGCGGGAGTTCGACCTGCTCGCCGTTCTGGCGGAGAATGCAGGCGTGGTCTTGTCCCGGCAGCGGTTGCTCGAGTTGGTGTGGGGTTACGACTTCGACGTCGACACCAACGTCGCCGACGTGTTCATCAGCTACCTGCGGCGCAAGCTCGAGCGTGAAGGCCACCCGCGGGTGATCCACACGGTTCGCGGGATCGGGTACGTCCTGCGCGACGAGCCCTGAGGTGCGGCTGCCCCGACTCGGCAGGTCCGCTTCGCTGCGCACGCGCGTCGCTGTCGCCTCCGCGGCCGCGGCTGCCGCCGTCGTCGCGGTGTTCACCGTTCTGACGTCGGTGGTGTTGGCCAACAACGACGCCGCGCAGCTCGACCGCCGGCTCGACTCGATCGTCGACGCCAGCGTCTACGACCAAAC
>JAOPWT010000391.1 GCA_025965555.1 Mycobacterium sp. | reverse complement strand
GACGATGGCAGGGTCGACTCCAAGGACACGGTGTTGATTCAACTGGCGACACCGAGTCGAGAGCGCGTCGAGAGCTACAAGGTGATGCGCGAGGACATCGAGCGTCAGGTCGGCCACATCAACGGCGAGTACGGCAAGGTCGGTCATCCGATCGTGCACTATCTGCACCGGGCACTGCCCCGCGATGAGCTGATCGCGTTCTTCGTCGCCGCCGACGTCATGTTGGTGACACCGCTGCGCGACGGGATGAACCTGGTTGCCAAGGAGTACGTCGCCTGTCGCAGCGATCTCGGCGGAGCGTTGGTGCTCAGCGAGTTCACCGGCGCCGCAGCCGAACTCAGGCAGGCCTATCTCACCAATCCGCACCATCTCGATGGCGTGAAGGACTCCATCGAGGCGGCACTGAACCAATCTCCCGACGAGGGTAGGCGACGCATGCGGGCGCTTCGCAGGCAGGTGCTGGCCCATGACGTCGACCGGTGGGCCCGCTCATTCCTCGATGCCCTGGCCGCCACGCGGGACGGAGACGCTCCTAGATCGGAGTGATGTCCTTGATCCGCCAGTCCTTGCCGACCTTCTCGTAGTCGACGCGCAACCGGCTGCCGTCATAGAGCGGCTGCTTCGTCTTGTCGGTGAGGACGCGGTTCATGTACACCATCACCGAACCCGAATCGCGGTGCGCGTCAAGCATTCCCACGCCCACCACGTTGACCTGGCTGATCACCTGGCGATCCCGCGCGGCGGGTATCACGTTCTTGGTGGTGTCGTCCTCGTACTCGCGACGGAACTCGGGCGTCAACAACTTGTACGCATCGGACCGACTGCGCTCGATCGTCTGGTAGTCGAAGCCCAGGATGATCGGGATCTGCTGGGCAGCCAACTCCGGTAGTTCGGCCCTGGCGTGCTGCTCACCGACCCGCTCGACGCGGTTCCAGTACAGGGTCCCGCCGATACCGCCCAAGGCAATGAACGCGGCCGCGAAGACGATCCCGACGACGACGACCAGTCTGGCGCTCCAGCGGCTCATCAGTTGCCCCCGTCGGGATACTTCAGGTCGTAACCCGTCATGCGTCCGTTGTCGTCCTCGTGCACGATCACCCGCAGCCGGTACGGCTTGGATGGCGAGTTGACGCCGTTGAGGTTGGTGACCGTCACCCGCACCGACACCAGCACCGAGGCGTTGTCCGCGGTGTCGTCGACCTTCTCCAGCGCGGACCCGTTGATCACGGCCTCGGAGCTGGCGTTCGTATCCCGGAAGATCGCCTTGAGGTTCTCGACGTTGTTGCCCTGGCTCATCATGTCGCGCAGTGGGCCGCTGATGCCGTTCACGAACCGGTTCACGCTGTCGTCGATGGTGTCCTGGGTATAGCTGAACATGTTCACCACGGTCTGCGACGCGGTGTCGACGAACTTCTGGTCGCGGGCGTCCGCGGCCTCGGCGTGGCGCTGCTGGGTGAAGAGCAGGGCCACCACCCCGGCCATTGCGGCGACCAGGACGGCGGTGACGCCGAGGGCAAGGCCGGCGACCAGCATGCGGTGCGGTTGCCGACGGGGCGGCGGACCGACCGGCTTGACGGGCCGCACCCGCACGACCGACGGCGAATCCGCGACCACCTGCGTGGCGGGTTCGGGAACCGCTCCGGCAGCTGGGCCTGCCGCGCGCGACGCACGCCGACGCGTGGCGGCCCTGGTCACCGACTCCGGTGTGTCGCTCGATGATTCGCCGGAAGTCGTCTCATTGCCTGTCAATTACGCCTGCCTCGGATCCAACATCAGGTCTACCCACGTCTCCGCGGGGTTGACCTTGTCCATGCCATCGGCGTAGACGCCCGTTCCCCCTGCGGGGTCGACGAACACGCCGGTCTTCGAATCGTACGTGGCGGCGGCCGGGCCACTCGCCTGCGGAGGAGCCTCCGCGGGCAGCGGCGGCGCGTCGGCAGGCGGGGGAACGTCCGCAGGCGGCACGACGTCCGCAGGCGGGGCAGGCGCCCCTGGAGGCGTCCTGGCATACGGCGGCACGATCTGGTCCGGCGGTGCGTAGTACGGCAGCGGCGGTGGTGGCCCGTTGTCGTTGGGCGGCACTGGCAGCGGGAACGGCGCGTTCGGCGCGGGCCCAGGTCCCGGCGGAACACCGGGCGGCAGCTGCACCGCGGGCGGTCCCGGGTCGTAGTCCGCTCCCGGTGGGATGTTCGGGAACTTGTTGGGCGGCGTGATGTTCCGATCGTTGGTGACCGGTGTGTCGTAAGGCACGGGCGGACCACGCCACGGGTTGCTGCCGATCGGCACGTAGCCGCGCGGGTCGCGGCACAGCTGGATGGTCGGTGCGCGCTTGCCGGGAAACTCCTGGCACGGATAGTTGCGGGCACCACGAACCACGGCTGGATCGCTCTGCGCCGTCTTGCAGTACAGGTCCGTCGGGAGATCACGAAGCGTGGTGTCACCGGGCGATCGGATCAACGGCGGCGGGATGAAGCCGGTCGAGCACGGCGGCGGATCGCCGAGATCGACCTTGAAGTCGAGCTTGCCGCCCTCGTCGGCGGGCACCCCGCCGCCGACGGTGATCAGCGCCGACATCAGTGCGGGGAAGATCACCAACGCCTGTTCGATCGACTTGCGGTAGATGACGCCGATGCGGCCGAGGTTGGCCAGGTTCGCAGCCAGCATGGGGAAGTTGGGGCGGATGCCGTCGAACGTGGTGTTCGCCGCCTGGGTAGCGCCAGGGACCGTCTCCAGTACGTTCCGCAGTTGCGGGTCGGCCTTCGCCGCCTCCGAGGTGAACCGGGCGAGCCCGTCGGCGAGCGACTTGATGTCGTCACCACTCTGGATCTGCGCATCGAGGAACGGTCCGGCCTGATCGATCAGCTGTGAGATCTGGCCGTAGTTGTTGTTGGCTTCGTCGATGAGCAGTCGCGACGACTGGATCATGCGGGCCAACTCCGGCCCGGATCCGTTGAACGCCTTGAACGTCTCGCGCAGCAGGTCCTGCAGTCGGGTGTTACCGATGCTGTTGACCAAACTCTGCGCCTGCGTCAGCAGTGCGGCGATGTCCTGGCCCACGGCGGTGCGATCGACGCCGATCTTCGAGCCGTCGCGCAACAGTCCCTTCGCCGGATTGGCCGGCGGCACCAGGTCAACGTACTGCTCGCCCACCGCGGAGACGCTCTTGACGGTGGCGGTGACGTTGTCTGGCACCTCGGTGTCGGTGTTGAGCCGCATGGAGGCCACGACGCCGTCGTCGTTGAGACCCACCTGTTCGACGCGGCCGATGGTCACGCCCCGATAGGTGACGTTGGCATTCTCATACAGCCCGCCACCGGCCTTGAACTCGGCGGTGATGTGATAGGCGCCGATGCCGACCGCGGCGGGCAGGTGAAGATAGAACGCCGAGATCGCGCCGACGCAGATGACGGTGACGATCGCGAAGATCGTGAGTTGCAGACGGGTCAGACGATCCAGCATCTAGCGAGTCCCCCCGTCATGCTGGGTCGCCGTGCCGGGCGGGATCTTGAACGGATCCGCGGCCTGCCCGGACAGGTTGGCCATCGCTCCGGTCAGGAAGTCGGGCGTGTTGATGATCTCGTCCATGTGCTTCATGTTCGGATCGAGGCCCTTCGAGGTGGTGAACACCGACTCACCCGTACGCCGGATGGTGAGGTCGAACGTCACGAACACGTTGAGGTAGTCGCCGCGGACCGCGTTGCGTAGGTACTTGTAGTGGAACGGGAACGTCGGCAGGAACTCGAGGTCCTTGATGAAGTCGTCGGCATTGTCGTTGATTGCCTTGATGACTGGATACAGATCCTTGAAGTCTCCGACGAAGTCGCTCTTGGTCTCCGACAACACGTGCGACGCGACCCCTGCGAACGTCCGCAGCGCGGTGAAGGCATCGACGATGTTGCTTCTGTTGTCGTTGAGCACCTTCAAGGCCGCGGGCAGCGAGTCCAGCGTGCGGCCGAGGCTGTCCTTGCCCCTGGCGAGGATGCCCGCGAAGCGGTTCAGCCCGTCGAGGGCGGAGACGATGTCCACCGTCTGCTGGTTGAGCGACGACGTCAGCTCCGCCAGCCGCGGAACGAGGTCGACGAACTGACCGGATCGCCCGGCGACCGCCGCAAAGGTCTCGTCGGTGATGTCTTGGAGCGCACCGAGGTTGCCCTTGTTGACCACAACACCCAGTGACGACAGCACCTCTTCGGTGGTCGGGTACCGACCGGCGCGGGACAGCGGAATGTTCGAGCCATCGCGGAGTCTGCCCTGGCCCGGTCCGTCCGTCGGCGGCGCCAGGTCGATGTGCTGCGAGCCGAGCAGCGACGTCTGGGCGACCTTGGCCGTCGCGTTCTCCGGAAGGTCGACGTTGCCCTCCAGTGACACCTTGACCGCGGCGAAGAAGGACCCGTCCGGCCGCTGCACCGCCTCGATGCCCGAGACACTGCCGACCGTCACGTCGTCGACCATCACCGGGGAGTTCTGAGGCAGCGTCGCGACGTCGGGCAGTTCCACGGTGATGGTGTATGAACCGCTGCCTTGGCCCGACGTTCCCGGCATGTCGAGCGAGTTGAGGCCGCCGAAGGCACAGCCTGCCAACAGGACGGCGCCAGAGCCGATCACGACGGTGTTCCGCCCGGCGCGGAAGGCCTTGCGATGGAACGTCTTCACGTCTAGCCACCCCCCGCTTCGGCAGGCAGTGGTTGACCTGGCGGCGGGCCGGGCAGTGGGCCGCTGCCGTCCGGAGGTCCTGGGGCCGGTCCGTATCCCATCGCCGGTGCGCCGGCCTGCGACACCTGCCCCGGAATCGGAGGCGGTGGCAGGAGCAGGTCGCTGAGCCTGCCGTCGGGTCCGATGGCGGGCGGCGTCACACCTGGCGCCGGCTGCCACTGCAGATACGGCACCGGCGTCTGCGCCTTCGCCTCGGTCTGCGGTGTGTCATAGATGATCTGGCCCTTGTAGGCCGTGATGCTGTTGATCGGGTGGAACAGGATCGGCGGGTAGTTCACCGCAAGGCGCTTGAACACCGGACCCATCCGCTGGCGACAGATCTCGGCGCGCTTGTAGTTGTCGGGTGAGGCGCCGACGTCGAATGTGCCACCGCAGATGAACTGCACCGGGTTGGAGAAGTTGGGCAGCGACAGCAGGCCGCCGACGGTGCCCTGGGCCGGGTTGTAGATGTTGTAGAAGTTGGCGAGTCCGTTCGGCGTGATGTGCAGAACCTGCTCGATGTCGTCGCTGTGTGCGGTGAGCAGGTTGGTGAAGTCGGTGAGCTTGCCGATCTGACTGATCAGGGCCGTGTTGTTCTCGTCCAGGAAGCCCTTGACGTCGGCAAGCGCCTGATTCAGCGTGCCGAGCGTCTGGTCCAGATCCTTGGAACTGTCCGCCAGCACCTGTGACACCGAAGCGACGTGGTTGGAGAACTGGACGATCTGCTCGTTGCTGTTCGCCAGCGCGTTCACCAGCACCTGCAGATTGCGCACGGTGCCGAACAGGTCGGTGCGCGAATCTCCGAGACGTCCTGCCGTCTGGGACAGTTCGCGCAACGCGTTGCGGAACGAATCGCCATTGCCGTCGAAGGTGTCGGCCGCCTGGTTCACGAATGCAGCCAGCGGGCCCTGCACGTCACCCTGCTTCGGCCCGAGCGACGCGCTGAGCTGGGTGAGTTGTTCCTTGACGTCGTCCCATTCGACGGGAACGCCGGTGCGGTCCAGACCGATCTGCGCACCGTCGGCCAGCACCGGTCCCTTGGTGTATGCGGGGGTGAACTGAATGAATCTGGCCGACACCAGATTCGGCGCGATGATGATTGCGCGTGCGTCCGCAGGCAGCTTGACGTCGTCGTGGACGGTGACGGTGACCTTGACGTCGTTGGCGCGCGGCTGGATCGACTTGATGGTGCCGACCGGAACGCCGACCACCCGCACGTCGTCCCCCGGGTAGAGGCCGACCGTGGACGGGAAGAACGCGATGACGTCGCGCCCCTCGTGCGAGGGCCACACCATGTACACGCCGCCGACCAACGCGGCAAGCAGCATTCCGACGACTGCGACGCGCAGCCATCGATTGCGGGGGCTCGTCGAATTCTCTTTTCTCATGGCGACTTCGGCCTGATGATCATGCGCTCGGAGATGAATCCGCGCAGGTAGTCCGCCAGGCTGTCCGGCAGCTTGCCCGGCTGGAAGTAGGTGTCGAGCAGCACCTCGGACAGCGTGGCGGGTGGCAGGCCGTAGAGGTTGATCTGGAAGCCGGGACCGGAGCCGACGACCTCACCGAGCGCCGTCGCGTAGGACGGCAGTCGACGCAACGCCTCGCCGATGTGATCTCGGCGCTCCAAGAGGTTGTCGAGCACGGCGTTGAGCTTCTGCAGGGCCGGTGCGAACTCTCGCTTGTTGTCGGCGACGAACCCCGAAAGCTGCTCGGAGACGCCCTGTATCCCGCCGATGAGGTCGCTGAGCGCCTGGCGCTTCTCATCGAGCGCGGCGAACAGCAGGTTTCCGTCGGTGATCAGCTGATTGACCTGACCGGCGCGCTGGGCCAACGTGTCGGAGACCTTCTTGGCATGTGCGAGCAGCTGTTTGAGGGCCTCGTCGCGCTTGTTGAGGCTGCGCGACAGACCTGCCACACCGTCGAGTGCACCGCGCAACTGCGGCGTCGCATCGTGGAGCGTGTCGGTCAACGTCTGAAGCGCCTGCTCGAACTTGGGCTTGTCCAGTTCGCCCGCGTTCTCGCCGAGATCCTGAAGCGCCGTGTTGAGGGTGTACGGAGTCGTCGTGCGTCCCAAGGGAATCACCGTCGTGCTGCCTGAGCCCTTCGGTGTCACCGCGAGCGACTTCTGACCGAGCACCGTATCCGTCTTGATGGCGACCAGGGACTGGTCCCCGATGCGCACCTTCCTGTCGACGGTGAAGTTCACCAGCGCGGACTCACCAGCGAGCTCGATCGAACCGACCTTGCCCACCTTGATGCCCGACACACTGACGTCGTTACCGGGGGTGATGCCACCCGCGTCGGTGAAGTACGCCTGGTAGTTCTTGCCCTGCGGCCAGAACGGGAGACCCGTGTAGCCGAAGGACACCAGCACGAGGCACGCCACCAGGGCGATACCGAAGATTCCGGTGCGGACGGGATTGCTCTCGCCGGGCCTAGCCATTCTCCGAGCACCTCCCCTTTGACGGATCGGGTGGACCACCGAACGGGATCAGGATGTCACTACCCGCAGGCCCGTTGATCTTCATGCGAATCGAGCAGTAGTAGATGTTGAAGAAGGATCCGTAGGCGCCAAGAGCATTGAGCCGCAAGTAGTTCTCGGCCAGCGGCTCGATCACCTTGTTGATGTCGCCCTTGCGCTCGTCCATCCGCTGCGCCAGGGGACGGATGTTCTCGATGACACCCTGGACGGGGCGACGACCCTGCTGCAGCAGTTGCGTCAGGTCGGTGGTGGCCGACGCCAACGGTGGGATGGCACCCGCGATGGGGTCGCGGTTCTGGGCCAGACCGGTGATGAGCTGCTGAAGCTGATCGACGGCGGCGTCGAACTGCGCTCCCTTCTCGTCGACCGTGCCGAGCACCGCGTTGAGGTTGGTGATGGTGTCGCCGATCAACTGGTCGCGGGCGGCGAGGTCCTGCGTGAACGACGACGTGCTGGCGAGCAGGGTCGACAACGAACCACCCTGCCCTTGCAGCAGCTCGATCACGGCGTTGCTGACCTCGTTGACCTTGTTGCCGTCGAGTCCCTTGAGCACCGGGCGAAGGCCACCGAGCAGGGCGTCGAGGTCGAGCGCGGGCTGGGTGTTCTCCTTGGCGATGGTCGCGCCAGCCGGAAGCTTACGCAGATCACCTGGGCCCGAAGTGATTTCGAGATAGCGGTCGCCGACCAGGTTCTGGTACCGCACCACGGCCCGAGTCGAGGTGTAGAGCTGGTAGCGGTTGTTGACGTCGAACGTGACGTCGACGGTGTTGTCGGGATTGAGTTCGACGGCCTTCACCGAACCCACGGGCACGCCCGCGATCCGTACGTCCTGGCCCGCCTTGAGGCGCGACGCCTCGGTGAACGTCGCGTGGAAGGTATTGCCCGCCGCAAAGCGGAACTGGCCGAAGACGACCACCAAGCCCGCCGCCACCAACAACATGACGACGGTGAAGATGCCGACGTTGATCAACGTCCTGTCGCGTTTCACTAGAAGTCATCTCTTTCCGCATACGCGCCGTGGAACAGGAACTGCAGCGTCGAAGGCGCGTCGAACTGCAATTCGGTGTTCGGCTGGAAAGGAATGTAGGCATTGTCGGTGACCAGGAAGGGCGAGCGGTACCACGTGCCGCCGTACTGCTTGCTGGGCATGTCCGGCAGTCCACGGCAGTTGGGACCGCCGGACGCGTTCACCAGCGGCAGGCTTTCGGGATAGGTGTAGGCGGGGGCGCCAGGCAGGAAGTTCGATGCCACGAACAGGCCGGGGCGGATGCCGCCGATGATGGGTGCGAACGTGTCCAGCGCCTTAGCGGATCCTGCGAGTACGCAGCCGATCTCGGGCGAGTAGTCGCCTGCGACCTTCAACGGTGCACGCAGCCGTTGAATCGCCGCGATGAAGTCCTCGGCTCCCGGCTGCAGTGTGGCGGTGCCGTTGTTCGCCAACCCGGTGGCCGCCAGCAGAGTGGCGTTCAGGTTGTCCTGCTGATCCACGACGGTCTTGCTGATCGTCGGCGCATTGTCGAACACCGTCACCAGGTCCGGCGCCGCGTCACCGTAGACGTTGCCGACGACGCCGGTCTTCTGGAAGACCTGTTGCAGAGCAGGCAGCTTCGGATTGAACTGCTGCAGATAATAGTTCAGGCCGGCGAGGGTGGCGCCGAGGTCGTCGCCGTTACCCCGCAGACCTTCGCCGAGCGCACTCAGCGTGGCATTGAGGTTGATCGGGTCGACCTTCTGCAGGGTGTTGGTGAGCGTCTCGAAGAGCGTGTTCACCTCGAGCTGCACGTCGGCGGCGTTCACCTGCGCGCCGGGACGCAGCGAACCGCCCTTCGGCTCGTCGGGGGTCAGGAACTCCACCGACTTCGCCCCGAAAACCGTTGTGCCCGCGATGCGTACCTTCGCGTTCGACGGGACGAAGCGCAGCTGGCTGCTGTCGACGGCGAGCGTCAACTTCGCGTGGTCGCCCGCATACTCGATGGAGGAGACCTTGCCGATCTGAATGCCGCGGTACTTCACCTTGGCGCCGGTCTCCATCACCAGGCCTGCCCGCGGCGCCGTCACCGTCACCGAATCGGTGGGGGTGAACGCCGCGGTGTACGACAGGTAGGTGAAGACGACGGCCGCCAACACGACAGCCGCGAGGATCGCGGCCGCGATCCTCACATGACTGCGCTTGGCGTCACCCATTGACGTGCCCCGCCTATCCGGACAGATTGAAGTTGCCCGACGCGCCGTACGCGGCCAGGGAGATGAACAGGGTGATGGTGACGACCACGATCAGGGACGTCCGCACGGCCTGACCGACGGCGATGCCGACGCCGACGGGGCCGCCGGATGCGTTGTAGCCGTAGTACGTATGCACCAGCATCACGGCCACGGACATGACGATGGCCTGCAAGAACGACCACAACAGGTCGGTGGGCACCAGGAACGTGTTGAAGTAGTGGTCGTACAGACCCGCCGACTGCCCGTTGATGAACACGGTCGTGAAGCGCGCGGCGAAGAACGCCGCAAGCACCGACAGCGAATACAGCGGGACGATCGCGATCAACCCGGCGATGATCCGCGTCGACACCAGGTAGGACACCGAGTGCACGGCCATCGCCTCGACGGCGTCGATCTCCTCCGCGACGCGCATGGCACCCAACTGAGCGGTGGTACCGGCGCCGATGGTCGCGGCCAGTGCGATACCGGCGATCACCGGTGCGACGATGCGGACGTTGAGGAAAGCCGACAGGAAGCCGGTGAGCGCTTCGATGCCGATGTTGCCAAGCGATGAATAGCCTTGCACCGCAATGACACCGCCGGAGGCCAGCGTCAGGAACGCGGCAACGCCGACCGTACCGCCGATCATCACCAGGGCTCCTGCGCCCATCGTCATCTCGGCGATGAGACGAACGGTCTCCTTGCGGTAGCGGGTGAGCGCGTTCGGGATGTACCGCACCGATTCGCCGTAGAAGAGTGCCTGCTCCCCGACTACGTCGATGGCCTTGGGCACCCCGCGGAAGAACCGCCGCAACCGCAGCGTGGTGTCGTAGCTCATGGTCGTCTCTTCTTCGCGCGAGCGCTCATCATCTCGCCAACACCCTGACCCCGACCGCCGTCAGGATCACGTTGATCACGAACAGGCAGATGAAGGCGTAGACCACCGTCTCGTTGACGGCGACGCCAACCCCCTTGGGGCCGCCCTTCACGGTGAGGCCGCGATAACACCCGACCAGCCCGGCCATCAAACCGAACAGCAGAGCCTTGAACATGGCGAGCACCAACTCGCCGAGCCCAGTGAGAATGGTCAGCCCGTTGATGAAGGCGCCGGGGTTGACGCCCTGAAGGAAAACGGAGAAGACGTAACCGCCCGAGATGCCGATCGCGCAGACGAGACCGTTGAGCAGCAGCGCCACCAGCGTTGATGCCAGCACGCGGGGCACCACCAGACGCTGGATCGGATCGATGCCGAGCACACGCATCGCGTCGATCTCTTCGCGGATGGTGCGGGCTCCGAGGTCCGCGCAGATGGCCGTCGCGCCCGCACCGGCGACGACGAGCACTGTCACCACCGGGCCCAGCTGAGTGATGGTGCCGAACGCGGTTCCCGCACCGGACAGGTCGGCCGCACCGAGCTCACGAAGAAGGATGTTGAGCGTGAAGGCCACCAGCACCGTGAAGGGAATGGCGACCAGAAGCGTCGGGATCAGGGAGACGCGCGCGATCATCCACGTCTGATCGAGGAACTCACGGAACTGGAAGGGCCTGCGGAAGATCTTGACGAAGGTGTCCAGGGACATCTCGAAGAATCCACCAACGGCCCGCGCCGGAGCCGTCAGCTGTTCTTTCAACCTGGGCTCCGTTCTCAGGACGGGGGCGAAGCATTTTCGGCGAATAGTCCCTGACTACGAGCCGCGACAACCTTCCAACCCCTTGGTTAAGCGCTGCTCTTAGTGAGCCGGATCATATTAACTAGAACGTGTTCGCAGTGTCAAAGAACCGCGAAATCCGTCATTGTAAGTATGTTCATGCTGGTCAGGGCATGTGTGACGAACATCATTCTGTAACGTGTTCTAGTGCTCACAGCACCTTGACAATTGAGACTGTCAGTCTCGCGACGACATCAGCGCGTTGGCGGAGAATCCCAGCTCGGGATCGCGGTCAGCAAAGTAGTCGTTGAGCTCGCGGCCGAGGTCCGCAGAGGCCCATGCGTCCGAGTCCGCGGTGAAGTGCCTCTCCGCCGTGGGCGCCGCCACGAGCGTCACCGTCGGACCATAGACGATGAAGAGCTGCCCGTTCACCCCTTCCGATGCCGGCGAGGACAGGAACTGCACGAGAGTGACGACGTGTTCGGGCGACAGGCCGTCGACCTGCCCTTCGTCGATCTTCGGGGCATCGCCGAAGACGTCGGCGGTCATGGCCGTCCTGGCGCGCGGCGCGATGGCGTTGGCACGGACGCCGTAGCGGCCGAGTCCGCGCGCCGCGGTCAACGTCAACGAGGTGATGCCCGCCTTGGCCGCACCGTAGTTGGCCTGACCGACCGGCCCTGCCAGGCCCGCCTCCGACGAGGTGTTGACGAGCCGGCCATAGACCGTGCCTCCGTTGGACTTTGCCTTGTCGCGCCAATAGGTGGCGGCATTGCGGGTGAGCAGGAAGTGACCGCGCAGATGTACCGCGATGACGGCGTCCCAGTCCTCGTCGGTCATGTTGAACAGCATCCGGTCCCGGGTGATCCCCGCGTTGTTCACCACGATCGAGAGCCCGCCGAGCCCGTCGGCCGTGGAGACCAGTTCGTCGGCGGTGCTACGGGCGCTGATGTCACCGGCGACGGCGATGCCCTTCGAGCCCGTAGCCGCAATCTCGTCCAGCACGTCGGATTTGTCCAGGGCGCCCTGGATGTCGTTCACGACGACCGTCGCACCGATTCTCGCCAAGCCGATCGCCTCGGCGCGACCGAGTCCTGCGGCCGCTCCCGTCACGACCGCAACCAGTCCGGAGAGATCGGCGGAGTTCGATTCCGTGCTCACTTTATGAATACCTCTAGTCTTTGCGGATGAGGGCAGCTCTTGGGCATTCGGCGACTGACTGCTCGGCCAGTGCCGCCTGATCGTCGGGCACCGGGTCGGCCTTGATCACGGCATAGTCCTCGTCATCGAGATCGAACAGGTCCGGGGCAATACCCACGCACACCGCATTACCTTCGCAACGATCACGATCGACTTCGACTCGCATGAGAACCTCCTCGCAACTCGGTGCGGATGCTCCGCCCGGCGTCGGCCCAGAATAACCGCGCCTGGATTCCAAGACTAGAACGTGTTACAACCGGGGAGGCCTACGGGTACCCCCGGCAGAAGTGCGGAACAGTGAGGACCAGAGCGATGCGGATCGGTTACAGCCCCGAGCAGGAGGAGTTGCGCCGCGAGTTGCGCTCGTACTTCACCAAGCTGATGACACCCGAGCGCGCCGAGGCGCTGAGCGCCGGTGACGGCGGCGAGATGGGCCGAGGCAGCGTGTACCGCGACACCGTCGCGCAGATGGGCAAGGACGGCTGGCTGACCCTGTCGTGGCCCAAGGAGTTCGGTGGTCAGGAACGCACGCCGATGGATGGGCTGATCTTCAACGACGAGGCCTCCATCGCCAACGTGCCCGTGCCGTTCCTGACGATTAACAGCGTGGCGCCGACGATCATGGCGTTCGGCACGGACGCGCAGAAGAAGTTCTTCCTGCCCAAGATCGCGGCCGGTGAACTGCACTTCTCCATCGGCTATTCCGAGCCTGGCGCGGGCACCGACCTCGCCGCCCTGCGCACCACCGCGGTGCGCGACGGCGACGACTATGTCGTCAACGGGCAGAAGATGTGGACCAGCCTGATCGCCTACGCGGACTACGTGTGGCTGGCCGTCCGTACCAATCCCGAGGCCAAGAAGCACCGCGGCATCTCGATGCTGATCATGCCGACCTCGGCCGAGGGCTTCTCCTGGACGCCCGTGCACACGATGTCCGGCGTCGACACCAGCGCGACGTACTACCAGGACGTCCGGATTCCGACGAGCAATCTCGTCGGCGAGGAGAACGCCGGCTGGAAGCTGGTGACCAACCAGCTCAACCACGAACGCGTCGCCCTGGTGTCCGCGCAGCCGATCTTCGCGGCGCTCGGCGCCGTCCGGGAATGGGCGCAGAACACGAAGGACGTCCACGGCAACCGGCTGATCGACTCGGAGTGGGTGCAGCTCAACCTCGCTCGCGTGCACGCCAAGGGCGAAGTGCTCAAGCTGATCAACTGGGAACTGGCCTCGGCGACCGATGCCGCACCGTCGCCTGCCGATGCGTCGGCGGCCAAGGTCTACGGCACCGAGTTGGCCACCGAGGCCTACCGCCTGCTGATGGAAGTCCTTGGAACGGCCGCCACCCTGCGGTCCGACTCCCCCGGCGCGCTGCTGCGCGGTCGCATC
>JAOPWT010000372.1 GCA_025965555.1 Mycobacterium sp. | reverse complement strand
GGTGACGACGCATCCGCTCGTGACAGATTGACCGTGATGACAGACGAGAGCGTGGCCACGCGCGCCAGTGCCGCCCTACCGAGGCTGAGCAAGGCGGAGCGACGGGTCGGGCGGGCGCTGCTGGCCGACTACCCGAGTTCCGGGCTTGCCAGCGCCGCCCGCCTTGCCGAACGCGCCGAAGTCAGCCCGCCGACCGTACTGCGGTTTGCGCAATCCCTTGGCTACGAAGGGTTCACAGATCTACAGGTGGCGCTGCGGGCAGAGCTGACCGCGCAATCCAATGGGCCGCTCACCCGCCTGCCGAGCGTACCCGCTGCCGACGGTCTGCTCGACCGACTCCTGCAGCAGGCCACCGCACAGAATGCGTTGGCGGTGGAAACCCTGGCCCAGTTACCACTTTCCGCGTTGGAGGCCGCCGTCGGACTTCTGTCGGATACCGGCCGATCGCTGTACCTGCACGGCGGTCGGTTCTCGCACCTCCTGGCGATACACCTGTGCCAGCACCTCGAACAGCTGCGTCCCGGCGTGCGACCGCTCGCCGATCCCGATGGTCGCGATCTCGGCGCCATGATCGAGTTGACCCGCAAGGACGTCGTCGTCCTGTTCGACTACCACCGCTATCAACGCAGCGCCGCGGAGCTTGCGGCACGGGTCCATCGCGCGGGTGCGACGGTGCTGCTCATCACCGACGACCTGGCCTGCCCGGTCGCGCCGGAGGCCGAGGTGGTGCTCGCGGCTTCCAGCACGGTGGGCACCACGTACCAGAGCATGGCCGCCGGCTTCCTTCTCACCGAACTGCTCATCCCGCTGGTGATGGATGCGATCGGCGAGCCGGCCAGGACCCGGATGGCGCTCTGGGAGAACCAGCGGAGTACCGAACTGCTCGGGTAATCCTCGACCAGCGGCGCGAGATCGCGCGCAATACCGAAATAACTTCTTACACAACAGGATTCGGCGACCGCTAGATAGCGGTCACCCCGGCACCGGCATCGCGCGGCAGCCGGAGCGTCTCGATGATGGTGGGCACCATCAGCGCGCCGAGCACCAGGAAGGTCCAGGCATACGCGGTACCGGGGTCTGCCGCCAGCGGGGTGAACGTGCTGAGCAGCAGCGCTGCGACCGCGATACCAAGACCCGCCGCGAGTTCCTGGACCGCCGCGTTGAGGGTATTGGCGTGGGTCAACTCGTCGCCGCTGACATCGGAGAAGGCCAAGGTGTTGTATGCGGTGAATCCGATCGACCGCAACGCACCGCTGACGAACAGAATCACCGCGATCACCGCGATCGGCATGGCCGGATTGAGGCTCGCCAGCAGCGTGTAGCAGCCGACCGACAGTACGGCGTTGACGAGTAGGACCCGACGAATTCCGAACCGCCGCATCAATGGTGTCGTCGTCGGCTTGATCGCGATGTTCCCGGCGAACAGCATGGCGACCAGCAGCCCCGACAGGAACGGCGTCCACCCGAAGACCAGCTGGAACTGCAGCGGCAACAGGAACGGCACCGCGGTGATGATCAGACGATAGAGCGATCCGGCGGACACCGTGATCCGCAGTGTCGGTACCCGCAGCACTCGTAGCTGGACCAGCGGATGGCGACAGCGCAGCAGATGCCACGTCGCGACGGCGAGCAGGATGGCGGCGGCGGCGCCACCGACGGCTACCAACAGCCAGTCCGTTCCGTCGACACGGATGCACTCCAGCGCGATCAGCGCCGCGGCAATGCCTGCGCCAAGCACGACGAGCCCACGCCAGTCCAGCGGGCGCGGCGACGGGTCCGCCTCGCCACGAATCAGCTTGAGGGACAGGATGAATCCCACGATGCCGATCGGGATGTTGACGAAGAAGATCCATCGCCAAGAGCCGACGGTGGCGATCGCGCCGCCGAGCACCGGAGCGACCACGGGAGCGGCGAGCGCGGGCCACGTCAGCAACGCGATGGCCCGCACCAGGTCGGCCTTGCCGCTGAAGCGCAGCACGGCCAGCCGACCGACGGGCACCATCATCGCTCCGCCGACGCCCTGAAGGACACGCATCCCGACCAGCATCGGCAGTGACACGCTGAGCGCACACCCGATCGAGGCGAGCGTGAAGATCGCAATCGCGGCAGCGAACACCGGCCGCGCCCCGAATCGGTCGGCGACCCAGCCACTGGCCGGGATGAGGACCGCGAGCGTGACCAGGTAGCCGGAGATTGCCACGTTCACGTCCACCGGGTCGACGTGGAACGACGTGGCGATCAGCGGGATCGCCGGGGTGATGATCGTGGCGTCGAGGATCTCCATGAAGAACGCGCCGGCCACCAGCAGCGCCATTCCCCTCGGGAATGGCGCCGGGGAATCGGGCGGCTCGGTCGACGACATCGCTGTCACCGTAGTAGCCCAATGTCCGACCCCCGGAGGATGCTCACTCGAGAGAGGAGCACACCACCATGCTCGACCACATCTTCCTCACCGTGCGCGACGTCGACCGGTCCATCGCCTTCTACACGGCGGTGCTGGCACCCCTCGGCATCACGACGCGCGTGGACTATGACGGAAAGGACGGTCCGCCCGGACATCCCGACCTCAAGGGTTTCGGCGCCGATGGCCGCATCTTCTTCTGGCTTCGACACGGCGAAGCCGACAGTCGGTCCATCCACGTCGGCTTCGTGGCCGATGGTGAGGCCGAGGTGGACGCGGCCTACGCCGCCGCCATGGACGCGGGTGCGACCGACAACGGTCCCCCGGCGTCGCGGGTCTATTACGACCCCCGCTACTACGCCGCGAACGTACTGGACCCGGACGGCTACAGCCTCGAGTTCGTCTTCAAGAGCTGGCAGCACTGACTCACCGAGGGTTGCCACCTCAGCTCCTCGTACGCTGGCGGCCCCCATTTGCCGCAGCACTTCGGCGGTGCCACCGCGTGACTTCTCGTAACACAATCGCATTGGGCGTCAATTAGCGTGGTGAGATGAAGGCCACCTCGCTCCGAACGCTCGGCGTGGAGGAGGAGTTTCACCTGGTCGATCTGCGGACGCGGCGTCTGACCGCCCGCGCACCCGAGCTGCTGGCGGAACTGTCCGACACGTACGTGGCCGAACTGCAGCGCTGCGTCGTCGAAATGAACAGCGGCGTGGTCGACACCCTCGACGATCTACGCACCGATCTGCAGGGCCATCGACGTGTCCTCGTGGATACCGCCGCCAGGCTCGGGATGGGTGTGGTAGCTGCAGGCGCGGTGCCACTGTCGGTTCCCGCCGAGATGCAGGTCACCCAGACGGCGCGATATCGGCAGATGCTGGCCGACTATCAACTGTTGGCCAGAGAACAACTCATCTGTGGCACCCAGGTGCACGTCGGCATCGAAGACCGCGACGAATCGGTGGTCGTCGCCAACCGGGTCGCACCCTATGTACCCATCCTCCTGGCGCTCAGCGCGAGCTCCCCGTACTGGGCCGACGGCTCCGACACCGGATACTCGAGCGGGCGCACCCTGGTGTGGCAGCGCTGGCCAACGACGGGGCTGGCGGCGCCAGTGGGCTCTGCCACCGAATACGACCAACTGGTATCCGATCTCGTACGCAGCGGCGCGATCGCCGATGCGGGCATGGTGTACTTCGACGTCCGGGCCGCCCTCTCGACGCCGACCCTCGAACTTCGGGTGTGCGATAGCTGCCCTTCCGTCGACACCATCGTCCTGATCGCGGGACTCTTCCGGGCGCTGGTCGAACGCGAGCTCGAGGGGCTGCGCTCTGGGATTCCGGCTCTAACGCTGTCCGCCCCGCTGGGCCGTGCCGCACTGTGGCGTGCCGCCCGTTCCGGGCTCGAAGGCGAACTCGTGGACGTCGTGGGCCTTCGCGGTCGTCCCGCCGCCGACGTCGTTACCGAATTGGTCAGTTTGCTGCGGCCGCAGCTCGAGGAGGCGGGAGACTGGGTCGTCATCAGTGAACTCGCAAAATGCGTCCTGGTCGCAGGCACGTCCGCGGCGAGGCAACGTCGGGCCCTGCGGCGCCGCGGCCGCCTGACCGACGTCGTGGACCAACTGATCGACGAGACGGCGGGTAGTTGGCCCGATACGGTAGCGGCCGTCGTCCAAGACCCCACGCTGCTTTTCGGGTACCACCCCCATCGCGCATACGACGCAACCGACAGGCACGCCGCTCCGAGCTACGACGAAGCGGTGACCGAAGATGGGCGCCCCCGCTCGCACTACGAGAAGATTCTGCACACCGTCGCCGATCTCGGGGTCGCCACGCTACGGGCTCGCGAGGGCGACGTGGAGCAGGATCAGCGTGCCGACAACGTCACCTTTCGGGTCAGCGGGCAGAGCCGCGCCCAGGTGTTCCCGCTCGACCTGGTGCCGCGGCTCGTCGGGGCGGACGAATGGTTGCAACTGAGCGAGGGCTTGGGCCAACGTGCAAGAGCACTGAATGCGTTCCTGCGCGACGTCTACTCCGAGCAGTCGATCATCGCGGATGGAGTGATCGGTGCGCACGCCCTGGACCGTGCGCCAGGATTCCGTTCTGGTGGTCGCCTGTCCAAGGACGCCGTCCGGGCGCACGTCTGCGGCACCGACCTGGTGTGCGACCGCGCCGGGAACTGGCTGGTCCTCGAGGACAACCTGCGCATCCCTTCTGGCACCGCGTACGCCATTGTCAATCGGCGTCTGCTGAACGAGCATCTGCCAGAGATCGAACGGCCGCCAGACGTCGGCGACGTGGAACAGGTGCCCTCGATGCTGCTGAAGACTCTGCGCGCAGCAGCACCGTCGCGATGCGAGGGCGAGCCGTCGGTCCTGTTGCTCTCGAGCGGGTGGGAGGACTCCGCGTGGTTCGAGCACATGTTCCTGGCCGCCGAGATGGGCGTAGCGCTGGCGCAGTCCTCGGATCTGTCCTTCCGGGACGGACGGCTGATGCGGCACGTCGGCTCTGACGTTCATCCCGTTGACGTGATCTATGCGCGGATGGACGAGGACATGCTGTTGTCCTCGACCGGATACGACGGCGCCCCACTGAGAGACCGACTGCTCACCGCGATCGGCGATGGGACGCTGGCCATCGCCAACGCACTTGGCAACGGAATCGGCGACGACAAGGCCATCTACGCCCACGTTCCCGCGATGATCGAGTACTACCTCGGCGAGAAGCCCGCGCTCGCACAGGTGCCTACGTGGATCTGCGCCGAACGCGCGCAGCGCGACTACGTCGTCGAACACCTCGACGAACTGGTGGTCAAACCGATCGACGGTTTCGGGGGCGCCGGGGTCGTCATCGGCCCGGACGCCACGGCCCAGCAACTGCAGGACCGCCGTCACGAACTCGAGACCCAACCTGAACGCTTCATCGCCCAGCAGACAGTCGCGTTGTCCACCCACCCGACCTTCGACGGTGAGGGCATGTATCCCCATCACGTCGATCTGCGGGCATTCGTGCACCTGCGAGCTGGCGCGGGTGACGCCGTAACGGCGCACGTCATGCCTGCCGGGTTGACGCGGGTGGCTGCGCACGGGTCCCGGATCGTCAACTCGTCGTCCGGCGGTGGCAGCAAGGACACGTGGATACTCACCAGCCCGGCGTCACCCTAGGAAGCGGAGCGCAACGTGTGCGGAATCTGCGGAGAAATCCGCTTCGACGGCAGCTCGGCCGACGTCTCGGCGGTCGCACGGATGACCGACGCGATGGCGTCCCGCGGACCGGATGCGGACGGGGTGGTGGCCTACGGACCTATCGCTCTGGGGCACCGGCGGCTGGCGATCATCGACCTGTCGCAGTGTGGGGCGCAGCCGATGATGGACAGCGACCTCGGACTCACGCTCGTCTTCAACGGCTGCATCTACAACTATCAGGACCTGCGACGGGAACTGGAAGCCGCGGACTACAAGTTCTTCTCCACCGCAGACAGTGAAGTGGTGATCAAGGCGTTCCACCGATGGGGCTCCGATTGCGTCAACCACTTCAAGGGCATGTTCGCCTTCGCCATCGCCGACCGCGCGACGGGCGTCGTCACACTGGTCCGCGACCGATTGGGCATCAAGCCGCTCTACCTCGCGGAGACGCCGGGACGAGTTCGCTTCGCGTCAACCGTGCGCGCGATACTGCGGGCAGGAGACGTCGACACCGAACTCGACCGCTCGGCACTGCACCACTACATGAGCTTTCATTCGGTGGTGCCCGCGCCGCTGACGATGTACCGCGGGGTGCGCAAGCTGCCTCCCGCGACGGTGCGGGTGATCCGTCCGGACGGATCGCATACCGAGACCGTCTACTGGACACCAGCTTTTGAACGCGATGCGGCTCGCGCTGCTTGGAGCGACCGCGACTGGCAGGACGCGATCATGGATTCGCTGCGTACGGCAGTGACGCGGCGCATGGTGGCCGACGTCCCGGTTGGCGTGCTGCTGTCCGGTGGTATCGACTCGTCCATCGTGGTGGCTCTGCTGGCCGAACAGGGCCAGCACGGGCTGGCCACGTTCTCGATCGGGTTCGACTCGGCTGGCGGTGAGTCGGGCGACGAGTACTCATACTCCGACCTGATCGCCAAACAGTTCGAGACCGACCATCACCGCATCCACATCGACAGCTCGCGACTGGTGCCCGCAGTACCGAAAACCATTGCAGCGATGAGTGAACCCATGGTCAGCCACGACTGCGTCGCCTTCTATCTGCTGTCCGAAGAGGTGAGCAAATCCGTCAAGGTCGTGCAGTCCGGACAGGGAGCCGACGAGATCCTTGCCGGTTACGACTGGTACCCGCCTCTGGCCGACGTCGAGCGCAACCAGACGACCGCCGCATACGCCAAGGTCTTCTTCGATCGCAGCCACGATGACGTGTTGGACATCTTCAACTCCGAATACGCTGTCACTGAGGGTGATCCGAGCTGGCAGTTCGCCTCCGATCACCAAGGCGCGCCGGGTGCCGAGACCGCGGTCGACGCCGCGCTGCGGCTGGACACCCAGGTGATGCTCGTGGACGACCCCGTCAAGCGAGTGGACACGATGACAATGGCGTGGGGCTTGGAGGCCAGGGTCCCGTTCCTCGACCACGATTTCGTGGAGCTCGCCGCGAGCTGCCCGCCACATCTCAAGCTGGGGTCGGGAGGCAAGGGAGTGCTCAAGGAGGCGTCGCGGACGCTGCTACCCGCCGAGGTGATCGACCGCACCAAGGGCTACTTCCCGGTTCCGGGCATTCGGCACCTGCACGGCGAGATACTGGACATGGTGCGGGACGCGCTCACCAACGCCGCGGCACGCACGCGCGGGCTGTACCGCAAGGACACCGTCGATCGGCTGCTGTCGGCGCCCAACGACACGCGAACCACGTTGGGGTCCAATGCCTTGTGGCAGCTGGCGGTGTTGGAGATGTGGCTTCAGAGCATGGGGCAATAGCGCGGTGGACCGGCAGGTGCGCGCGACCTACGGCGCCTCGGTGTCACCGGACGCGACCGCGTTCGCCCACCTCGTCGACGACGGTGGTTATCCACGGGCAGTGCAGCGTTTCCTGCGCGGCAGGCACGCCAGCTCGTCGCGGGACGTCGAACTTCCCATCGAGGGTCCGGTCACCAAGGTCATCCACTCCGCCGACGGTCACTGGCTGGCCTGCGAGGTCGCACCCTTCGGCGGCACCCGAACCCAGATCTGGGTCGTCACAACCGATCCCGATGACCGCGATGCCCGCCGCATCGAACGCTGGCCGACAGGTGTTCCAGAAGGTACCGCCGAGCTGGTCGGTTGGGACGGCACCCGGGTCGCCGCCATCCTCACCGGCGAGGACGGCGTGGGTACCTCCTGCCTGATCGAGCCCGTTGACGGCACCACGACGGTGTTGGACCGCCGCTCCGGAGGAAAGCTGATCGACGCGTGGGCGGGAGCCTCGCTGGTCCGGGTCGGGCCACGCGGTTATCGCGACCTGACCCTGTTGCACGGGCTGACCGAGATCGCGCTGCTGCCATCGGATCCCGGCTCGACAACCGACACGGGCGTCATCCTCGACGACCACCAGCCGCGCCGGTTGCGGTCCGGCCCGCACGGCGACGTGCTACAGCTCTACCAGCCTGCGAAGACCTATCCCATCAACAGCACCCGCGGCTACGTGCGCGCCTTGATCCGCAGCGACAACGGCTCGGAGCATGCACGGCTCGTGGAAGTCACCACTACCGAAGACGGCGTCTCGTATCACGTCGTCGCCGAACGGCCAGGACACGACCTCGACGAATTCGCGGTCAGCGATGACCTGTCGACGGTGGCGCTGCTGTGGAACATCAACGGGTGCAGCGAGTTACAAATCCTCGAGTACGCAGATAACACGTTGAGCGCGCCCATCCCGCTGCCCGGTCCCGTGGCAGGCGAGCTCAGCATAAGCGCAGGTGGGTCGATGGTGGCGATGACCGTGCAGGGACCGTCTACGCCGCGCACCGTGGAGTTGGTCGATCCCCGGTCCGGCACATGGGAGCGGGTCGACCGTGCACCGAGCGGCGGCAACCCCACCAAGGACCCGCGGCTGGTGAGGATTCGGGCCAGGGACGGCCTCGATTTCACCGGCTGGCTGTACGAGCCAGCAGGAATTGAACCCATCGGCGCCATGATCTATCTGCACGGCGGCCCGGAGGGACAGGCCAGGCCCCACTACAGCGAAGTGTTCCCCGAGTTGCTCGACGCGGGAATCACGGTCCTCAGCCCCAACGTTCGCGGTTCTGGTGGATTCGGCAGGAGCTTCTCCCATGCCGACGACAGGCACCTGCGGTTCGCCGCCATCGACGACGTCGCCGACTGCGCTCGCTTTCTGGTGGACTGCGGCCTCGCCCACCGGAGTCGCATCGCGTGCTGCGGCTGGTCCTACGGCGGATATCTGACGCAGGCCGTCCTGACCTTTCACCCCGAACTCTTTGCAGCCGGCGTCAGCATCTGCGGCATGAGCGATCTGGGCACGTTCTATCGCAATACCGATCCGTGGATCGCCGCCGAGGCGTACCCCAAGTACGGACATCCGATCAACGACCGCGACATGCTGGACCGGCTGTCCCCCCTTCTGAGGGTCGAGGCGCTGACGGCTCCCCTACTTCTAGTGCACGGCGGCAAGGACACCAACGTTCCGGTCGGCGAGAGCCGGCAGATGTTCGAAGCGCTGCAGCAGCTGCGGCGACGGGTCGAGTGCCTAATCTTCGACGACGACGGCCACGCCATCGTCAAGCGGGAGAACCGCGCGGTGCTGGTCAAGACCATCGGTGAATGGCTCATGGAGGCGTTCGCGTCGTCCCCGCTCGAGTAGGCGCAGGTGCGGTCGCCCGACGTCCAGCGCGCTCACGGCCAGCGCTGACGATCGCTTGACCAACGCCGAGCGTGCTATCCGGCGCGGCGCGGCGCGGCGCCAGACGCGTCACGTCCAGTCCCCTGGTGACGAGGTCGGACGGGACGGGCTGCCCCAGCACCAGCGCAGCAGCCAGTCGGGCCGCCGCCGGCGCCGTCTGAATCCCGTACCCACCTTGGCCGGCCAGCCAGAAGAAGCCGGGCGCCGCGGGATCCTCGCCCACGACGGGGTTGCGGTCGGGAGCGAACGTGCGCAGGCCTGCCCACGACGAGCCGACGCTGCGCACGCCGATGGTCGTGACGGCGTTGATCGACTCGATGGCACGGGCTATCTCGACCTCGTCCGCCTTGGCATCACATGGTGGGCAGGGCGTCTCGTCAGCAGGAGAGCACAAGAACTGCGCCCCATCGGGATTGGCGTAGAAGGACTCGTCGACGTCACTGCAGTTCGGCAATCCCTCGCTGGCCTCGCCCATTGGCGAAGCCACCATGAAGATCGTGCGCCGCAGCGGCGTCAGACCAATGCACTCGACGCCCGCGGTGGTGGCTACGGCGTCAGCCCACGCGCCTGCGGCGTTTACGACCACTGGCGCCTGATGGACACGCCCGTCGGCCGTGGTCACCGTCCAGCGGTCAGCGCTCTGCGCCAGCGACGTCACCTCCGCGTTGCGGAAGATCTCGGTGCCGTTCAGACGGGCGCCGCGCACGTACCCCTGATGTAACGCCGCCACGTCGAGAGCCATCGCTCGGGGTTCGTACATTCCCCGCTCCGCCATCTCCGGCCTGAGCAACGGAAACGCCTCACGGCACCGGGAACCGTCCAACAGTTCGGCATCGGGCACCAACGGCAGCACCGACGCGTGCATCTTCTCGATGCGATGGCCGCGGCCTTCGAGCGCGATCTGCAGCAGCGGCCGCGGGGCCACCAGTGCCGATTCGAAGAAGTCAGGGGGCTCCTCGAAGAGCGCGCGGCTGGCTGACGTCAGCGCTCGAATCTGCGGTCCCCCATACGTTTCGAGGAACAATGCCGCCGACCGTCCGGTGGTGTGATAGGCCAGCGTCGACTCCATCTCGAGCACCGACACGCGTGCCGCCTTGGACAGTTCGTACGCGATCGACACACCCGCGATGCCGCCGCCGATCACGATGACGTCGGCGGTCGTCTCGGTCGGGCTCATCGGACTGAAGCTATTGACGTCGCGGCGATCCGTCCACCCAGAAACCTGCACGTACCCTGTGAGCCATGAGGGAGATGCGATGAGTGCCGGGCTGTTCGGGCTCCTCGACGACGTGGCGGCCCTGGCCCGACTCGCGGCCGCCTCGGTGGACGACATCGGCGCCGCGGCCGGGCGGGCGACGGCGAAGGCGGCAGGCGTCGTCATCGACGACACCGCGGTGACACCCCAGTACGTGCACGGCATCGCCGCCGAGCGCGAACTGCCGATGATCAAGCGGATCGCGCTCGGGTCGCTGCGCAACAAGCTGTTGTTCATCTTGCCCGCCGCGTTGCTGCTGAGTCAGTTCCTGCCGTGGTTGCTGACGCCGATCCTGATGCTCGGCGCGACCTACCTCTGCTTCGAGGGTGCGGAGAAGGTGTGGGGCCGCTTCGGCAAGCACGGCGGGGACGGCGGTCATGCCGCACCGACCGCAGCGGTCGGTGCGGACGCCGAGCGCCAGATGACGTCCGGCGCCATCCGCACCGACTTCATCCTGTCCGCCGAGATCATGGTGATTGCCCTCAACGAGGTGGCCGACCAGGCGTTCGTGCCGCGGCTCATCATTCTCATCGTCGTCGCACTCGTCATCACGGCCGCGGTGTACGGCGTCGTTGCCCTCATCGTGAAGATGGACGACATCGGGCTGAGCCTCGCGCAGCGCTCCTCGCGGGCCGCGCAGAAGGTGGGCCTCGGTCTGGTCGCGGCTATGCCGAAGGTGCTCGCCACGCTCTCGGCCGTCGGCACCGTGGCGATGCTCTGGGTCGGTGGCCATATCCTGCTGGTAGGCACGGACACCCTCGGCTGGCACGTGCCCTACGCCTTCGTCCACCACCTCGAAGAGGACGCTCACCACGCGGTCGCGTCGATCGGTGCGCTGTTGGCGTGGCTGGTCAACACCGGGATCTCCGCGGTCATCGGTCTGGTCATCGGCTCGCTGGTAGTGGCGATCGTGCACGTCTTGCCATTCGGCAAGAAGAAGTCGCACGCGTCCTAGCCGGTTGCCTCGTCCAAGTACTGCAGCAGCTCGTGGGCGGCCAGCTCGATGTCCTTGTGTCGCCACTCCGACGCCCGATAGACGCAGGCGATCAGCGCGCTCCGGTGGAGCCGCCGAAAGTCGCCGTAGACGAAGGCGTACCGCGCCTTCGTCTCGTCCTTGGCGCCCTCGGTGAGACCGAGGTGCCATTCGGCATATTCGGCCCAGGTGTGGTTTTCCAGGAACGCGTTCTGATCGTCCGCCTTCGGCTGAACGGCTCCCCAGTCGCTGTCGAGCACGTACTGCTTACCGTCGATCAGCTTGCGCGCCTTGGCCACCGCCGCGGCATTGAGCGCATACTTCGCCATCACCTGCGGATACCCGTCAGCGGCGCGCGAGAACCATCATCGCGACGTGCAGCGACGTCCGCGATTCGGCGCTGTCGAGGTCGACGCCCAGCAGTCGCTCGATGGCGGCCAGCCGGGCGTACAGCGTCGGGCGCGACACGTGCCGCCGCTTGGCGAGCTCCGCCTTGTTTCCGCCCACCTCGAGGAACCCGGCAAGCAGATCGAACATCTCGTCGCCGTACTTCGCCCGTCGCTCGAGCAGGCCGCGCAGTTCGGTCTCGGCGAACGCCTGCACGCGCGGGTCGGCACGGATCAGCGCGATGAGTCCGCGCAGTCGCACGTCGGCCGCACGGTAGAACGGCTTGGCGTCATCTGTGTTGGCGGTCATCGCCAGCGCGACGTCGGCGACGTGTCCGGACTCCCCGAGCCCGCCTGCCGCGTCGACGAGCCTGCTCGATGCCGGACCGACACCGAGGACACAGTCCGAGACGCCGTCGACGTGGCTCACCGCTCGGCGGATCGACGCGGCCACGGCGAGGAGAACCCGTTCGGCATCGGGCTGCGCGCCGATCGGCATGGTCCTGGGCTGCGGTGCCAGCAGCAGGTCGATCTGACCGTCGTCCCGGCTGGCGGTCAGGACGCTGTGCCCGCCGGACCGGATGGCGTGGACGACTGCGTCCAGCGTCCGGGCGCGCCGCTGCTGGATCAGCAGTTGGTTGGCGTTGACGCTCTCCCTCAGCCGCACCGTCATCGGGACGTACGTCAGCGCAGGCCGCAGACCGAGGGCGTGCGCGCGGGCGGTGGCCTCACTCTCGTCGCGGATTCGACCGCGCAGCAGGTCGTCGACGAGACCGCTCTGCGCCCGCATCTCCAGTGACGTGCGGTCCTGTTCGACCATTCGATGCAGCGCCAGCGCCTGGGCCGCGCGTTCGAGAGTGGTGACGGTGCGGTCGTCGGGGTCACCATCGCGGCTGCGACCGCGAGGCGCCACCAGTCGCCCCCACTCCTGCCGGTACGGACCGACGGGACGAGCCACCCACGTCCCCTGTCCCGTGCCGGGACTCAGTCGGGATCGCCGCTCCCAATCGGTGAGCAGTTCGGTGAGCGGCACTCCGCGCCCCACGAACGCCAACGCCTGACGGTTGAGGTCCTCGAGGACGATCGGGGTGTCGAGCATGTCGGCGGCGGCGGCGACGATTTCGTCGACCGAGGCCCGGCGCATGCTGAGGGTGGTGAACGCCTCGTGCACCCGTCGGGCGTAGTCGACCTCGGCGTACTGCTCGGCCACGATCCGGCGGTGCACCTCCTCGGTGACCTCGACGAACCGCACCCGGCGGTGCAATGCGATGACGGGCAGCTCCAGATTCGCGCCCACGCCGCTGACCGAGCGCGGTACCTCGTCGACGTGCAATCCGAGTTCGACGACGACCGCGACGGCGCCGGCACGTGCGAGTGCGGGCAGGTACTCGTCTCGGTGCTGGACGTCGGCCAGCGCCTGGCCGGTGGTCAGGACCATCTCGCCGCCCTCGAGCAGGTTCGACAGATCTGGCAGATCGCTGACGTGGACCCACCGCACCGGCTGGTCCAGCGCATCGGGGGCATCCGCGCCGCAGACGATCTCCGGCTCGCCGGCTTGCAGCACCGGCAGCGCGAGGATCTCCCGAACGGTCGGCTGCATTTGCACACATCGTAAAGCCGCAGGCGATATTACTTACACATCGTCGGTCTCCACCGAGGCGCGCCGAGTCGAGAATCAAGGCATGACACTCAGCACCCGCGTCCACACCATCGCCCACTGGGCCGACGGCAAGAGCTTCGCCGGCTCCGGCGACCGCACCTCCCAGGTGACGAACCCGGCGACCGGTCAGGTCACCGGCGAGCTGGCGCTGGCCGACGTGGCCGACGCCCGTGCCGTCATCGACGCGGCAGCCGCGGCCTTCCCGGCCTGGCGTGACACCTCGCTGGCCAAGCGCACCACGATCCTGTTCGCCTTCCGGGAACTGCTCAACGCCCGCAAGGGCGAGCTGGCCGAGATCATCACCAGCGAGCACGGCAAGGTCGTCTCCGACGCGCTCGGCGAAGTCAGCCGCGGCCAGGAAGTCGTCGAGTTCGCCTGCGGCATAGCGCATCTCCTCAAGGGCGGGATGACCGAGAACGCCTCGACCAATGTCGACGTCGCATCCATCCGGCAACCGCTCGGCGTCGTCGGCATCATCAGCCCGTTCAACTTCCCTGCCATGGTGCCGATGTGGTTCTTCCCCATCGCCATCGCGGCGGGCAACACCGTGGTGCTCAAGCCCAGCGAGAAGGACCCGTCGGCCGCTCTCTGGATCGCGGAATTGTGGGCCGAGGCCGGCCTGCCCGCCGGCGTGTTCAACGTGTTGCAGGGCGACAAGGTCGCGGTGGACGAACTGCTCACCAACCCCTCGGTCAAGGCGATCAGCTTCGTCGGCTCCACGCCGATCGCGCAGTACGTCTACGCCACCGGCACGCTGCACGGCAAGCGGGTGCAGGCCCTGGGCGGCGCCAAGAACCACGCGATCGTGCTGCCCGACGCCGACCTCGACCTCGCCGCCGACGCCATGGTCAACGCCGGTTTCGGCTCGGCAGGCGAGCGCTGCATGGCCATCTCGGCCTGTGTCGCGGTCGGCCCGATCGCCGACGACCTGGTGGCCAAGATCGCGCAGCGGACGACGGGGTTGAAGACCGGTGACGGCACTCGCGACTCCGACATGGGCCCACTGGTCACCAAGGCGCACCGCGACCGGGTGGCGTCCTATGTCGACGCCGGCGAGGCGGACGGCGCCACCATCGTCGTCGACGGACGCGGGGTCTCCGTAGACGGCGACTCCGATGGCTTCTGGTTGGGTCCCACGCTGATCGACAACGTCACCCCCGAGATGAGCGTCTACACCGACGAGATCTTCGGCCCGGTCCTGTCGGTCGTCCGCGTCAACTCCTACGACGAGGCGCTCGACCTGATCAACTCCAACCCGTACGGCAACGGCACCGCGATATTCACCAACGACGGCGGCGCGGCGCGGCGCTTCCAGAACGAGGTCGAGGTCGGCATGGTCGGCATCAACG